>JACKPC010000011.1 GCA_024233835.1 Leptospiraceae bacterium | reverse complement strand
GGTTGAAACTTTACCACACGGAAAATAAGTAATTCGGGACAAAGGTTAAAAGTTTCCTCAATCATCGCAACGAAAAAGTCTTTCAACTAAGAGGGGAAAGACTGATGAATCAGAGGATAAAAATGAATAAAATTGTTGAAATAGTAAGACTCTACGAACTGGGTTTGAGTAAACGGAGTATTAGTCGAAACTTAAGTATTTCTCGTCCAGTAGTATCAGAGTATCTCCAAATATTCCGCAAGTCAAATATGACATATAAAGACCTCTCTCTTATGAAGGAAAGTGAGGTTCTGGATATATTAGATTCCAGAAATCTTTCCCGAAAAGAAAGGTATCAGCAGCTATCCATTAGGTTTCCTGACTATGCTGTTCAGTTGAAAAGAGTTGGAGTTACCCTGCAAATATTGTGGGAAGAATATACAAAAGAAGTTTCAGAACCCTATAGCTATACCCAGTTTTGTTATCACTATCAGACATGGAAAAACAGCAAAGAAGTCAGTATGCATATAGAGCATAAATATGGTGATAAACTGTTTGTGGACTTTACCGGAAAAAAGCTAAAAATAAAAGATCCCAAAACAAATGAAGAAAGAGAAGTTGAAGTATTTGTTTCTGTATTAGGTGCGAGTCAATTAACTTATGTAGAAGCGGTATATTCTCAGAAGAAAGAAGATTTTATTCGTGCCTGTGAGAATAGTTTACAATATCTTGGAGGGGTTGTGAATGCGATTGTTCCGGATTGCTTAAAAGCTGCGGTAACAAAAAGTGATAGGTATGAACCTGAAATCAATCCTGAGCTTTTGGATTTTGCCAGACATTATGATACGGTTATTTTCCCGGCAAGGCCCTATAAGCCCAAAGATAAAGCACTCGTAGAAAATGCGGTGAACATAGTATATACTAGAATATTTGCTCCTCTTAGAGATCAAACATTCCTGAGCCTCTCAGAATTGAATGAGGCAATACAGAAACTATTAGATAAACATAATAATCTAAAAATGCAGAGATTAAATCATTCAAGAAGAGAAGATTTTGAAAGAAACGAAAAACAGTTACTAAAGCCTCTACCTGCAGAAAAATACATGTTCAAGAAATTTGCAATGTCTACAGTAGCTGTAAATTATCATGTCTACCTTCCTGAAGATAAAAACTATTACAGCGTGCCTTATCGCCTAAAAGGTCGTAAAACCACGATAATCTATACTCAGGATATAGTTGAGGTATTCTACAATAATGAGAGAGTGGCTTTGCATAAACGTGATAGAGCACAGGGTAAATATAGCACAAATATAGACCATATGCCTCCCTCTCACAAGTCTTATGCGGAATGGAATTCTGAAATGATATTAAGCAGAGCATCTCTTCTGGGAGTAAGTGTAAGGGAGCTATCCTCAAATATTCTAAATACTTACAAATATCCCGAACAGGGATATAAAGTATGCATAGGGATTATTAACCTTGGAAAGAAATATGGGGGAAAGCGAGTTAATAGAGCCTGTGAAATCGCATTAGAATACAAGCAAATAGGCTACAGATTTATAAAAAATATTTTGCTAAATGGAATGGATGCATACGAGCAAGAAAACTTATCTTCCAATGACATCAAACATGAAAACCTGAGAGGAAAAGTATATTACAATAAGGAAGAATACTGATATGACTAATGAAGATACACTTGAAAAAATAAAAATA
>JACKPC010000010.1 GCA_024233835.1 Leptospiraceae bacterium | reverse complement strand
AGTTCTATTGTTAATGAGTTTAATTCTGCTTTAGGTCAGTATTTGGGTTATTTACAAATAATCTTGAAGAAGGAGCCTGATAGATTTTTATATTTAGCTATTCCGAAAGATGTAAAAGAAAAAATTATGACCATTGATTATTATAAGAATTTGATCCAAAAATATAAATTGAAAATTTTAGTTTATGAACCAAATAATGAGGTAATTTCAGAATGGATAAATTAGATAATTATCGAGAAATTATAATAGAGGTTATTAAAAGTTTTACGAAACCAAATTCTGCTTACTTTTCAGAAATTGATGTTCAAGTTATTATAGATAGAGAAAATGACCACTATTTTTTATATTATGTTGGCTGGGATGAATTAGAAAGAATCCATGACTGTATTTTTCATTTTGATATAATTGAAGAAAAAGTTTGGTTACAAGAAGATAATACAAATGCTGAGGCTGCCTTATTGCTGGTAGGAAAAGGTATTCCTAAATCAGATATAGTTTTGGGTTTTCAAGCTCCTTATAAAAGACAATACACCGAATTTGCAGTGGCTTAATAGTGGTATTTCAAAAAACAGCTCTATAACATGAGTGTATGATAAATTTCCGCCAAATCATGAAGCTGCGGAAACTTCTCATGACGCTCTGGACGTTGTCGACCATATTTTAATTACATAGAGGATTAACCTTCCTAAAATAATAACAGCTAAAAATGGAATGTTAAAAATTAAGTTAGAAGAAAAGAAAATTTAAGAAAGTATTTGTAATATAAGGAAATATTTATAAAAAATAAATTTAGGTAAACAAAATGCTTATTAGTGAAAAATTCAAAGAGTTTTATTATTCTCAAATATCTAATCTCAAATCCATGGTCGAAGAGATTGGTAATGAAGATACCGCCGATTACGAAGGCCCATTACTTATGAATTGCTGGGATGAACCGGAATACACACTAAGAGCTGATCAGCCAAATGAAGCATTAAAATTTGCAGAGAAATATTTTCCGAATCATATTGTTCAAAGAATTAAAAAATATGGACATAAGCGGCTATCCAAGGAAGATTTTGATGAAAAGAAAATAGTTCCAGTTGCAATTGAAGAAAAGTCTTCTGAACCAGAAATAAAAAATCTTGCAGGTTCGGAATACGATAAACATTCCCGGATGATGAAAACCGCAATCATCAAATATAATAAATATTTACAT
The DNA here is from genome assembly GCA_024233835.1 of Leptospiraceae bacterium. Classification (NCBI taxonomy): domain Bacteria; kingdom Pseudomonadati; phylum Spirochaetota; class Leptospiria; order Leptospirales; family Leptospiraceae; species Leptospiraceae bacterium. The sequence continues at coordinate 30,067 of JACKPC010000010.1, read as the reverse complement.
CAGGGTAGACAGGATAAAGCAATGGAGATTGCTAAAAAATATTTTCCTCAATCAGAATTAGAATATATAAGAAGGCACGGGCATTCTCCCATTTCGGGATACCAGATAAAAGTAGAAGAAAAACAGAATAAAAATAATCTATCCTATAGCAAAGTAAAAAAAGTCCATATTAGAGAAACAAAAGAAATATATAACCTTTACTATGAGGACGGAACACTGGTTAAAACAACATGTGAGCTAAAGAATTGATTATTGATTCTGTTCCAGCAGAAGAAGTATCCCTTCCCTTTGGTAGCTATAAAACTGTAGAAGACTTACATGACTGGGAGAGTCGATCATGAAATATTTATTTTTAGATTTAGAAAATACTGTAATAGATTCCTGGGAAAATTTAATTGTTCTCAACAATCCAAAGGTTCAGGAAACAATTCGTTCGATAAATCCCGAAAAAATTGGAATTTATTCTTTTGCAATTTGGGATGATAAAGATAAAGAAACTTTTAAAACTATGCTATTTGCAGATATAACAAAGACATATAACATCAACATCGATCTTGAACTTCTTTTTAGTGTTCCTGATATAATTAAAATAAGCGGATTTGATCCAAAAATGAAACCAAATGAATTTATTAAAAGTTACGGTAAAGAATTATCTTTTATCCAGTTTTCTAAAAAGAAATTCGGAGGCAATGGGAATGAAACTTTTTTAATAGATGATTTAGTTGAAGATACTTATATAGAATCAAAGAATATTAAAATAACTATGCTAAATCCAATACGAGTAGATAAGAATTACCAGCCTTCAACACTTGCACTGAGCTTGCCGAATGTGTCCGTGTCTCAGTCTGGTTAGTAAAATAAGGGGCAAGAATATAGTTGTAAATAGCAAAAAACAGGCGTATAACAAGAGAATGTCCAACATGACCCATTTCAACCGCCGTCACGTCGGACGATTCTCGGGACGTTGTGGGATAATTTGGAGAAATTAAAGATTAAATTTGGTTCGTTTTACACTTCCACAGGAATCCTATGGAGATTTCTTAGATGGATAATTGCAGGTGCTTTTGCAATTGGGCTAATTATTTTACTATCAATCCTACCCTGGAAGGGTGTATTTGATGAATGATAAAAGCAAAAACTATTCTTGACTTTTTATTGGATCATTAGAAAATTAATTCATGAAATTCGCTGATCCTAAAAATGATGTTGCGTTTCGAAAAATTTTTGGAAATGAAGGCAAAAAAGTAATCCTTATCTCCTTCCTAAACTCGATTTTGAGCTTGGAAGGAGATAGAAAGATTATAGATCTTGAATTTCGTAATACATTTCAGCTTCCCAGAATTGCCGGATTTAAATCTTCCATAATTGATGTTAGAGTGAAAGACCAATCCGGAACTACTTATATTGTAGAGATGCAACTCAGCGAAGTTGCCGGATTTGACAAAAGAGTTCAATATTATGTATCCAAAGAATATGCCTCTCAGATAGAAAAAGGGGATGAATATTCCAAATTAACTCCGGTAGTTTTTATTGGAATATTAGAGTTTGAATATTTTGAAGGTGATAATTATCTCACCGAGCATTTGATTATCAATACGAAAACCAGGAAGAACGAATTAAAAGATATTAACTTTAATTTTATAGAGTTGCCCAAGTTTAAAAAAGAATTAGAAGGCTGCGAAAGCCTTTCTGATAAATGGATATACTTCATAAAGAATGCTGAAAACTTAGAAGTCATTCCAGACAATGTTGACGATGAAGGTTTAAAAGAAGCCTATACTCTATCAGACAGGCATAATTGGACAAAAGACGAACTTAATAGTTACGACTATTTTCTTATGCGAGAACAGGATGAAAGAGGAAGAGTAGAAATAGCTGAAATAAAAGCAGAAAAAAGAAAAAGTTTAGAAATAGCTAAGAATTTTAAATTAGCTGGTATTGATAATAAAACTATTTCTATTGCTACAGGACTAACTATAGAAGAAATTGAAAATTTATAACTTGCTAGTAAAATAAGATTTTTTAGTGATACACGCTGGCAACACCTTCCAACATGAGAATGTCCGTAAGTGTTTCATAAACCTACCCCCGGGAGAATAGGAAAATAGCTAATTCTTTCTTCCCAGTGCAAATGGACGAATGGCATTTTCTACCAGGTTTGTATTGTTTTCATGAACAAGGTATACCACAGTTCCCGGGATTTGGGAAGGTGGGTTCATGATACGCTTACAGCAAATTTATAACTCGTCTTTCATGGACTTCTGATTTACAAAAATTAAGCCCGAAGGAGGATGGAGGACAGGGGTATAAAATGTCATTTAAAGAAATTAAAGTCAAGTTTGACGGAACCTCCCAGAAACATGCAATCGTTATTTCGAGGTTTAATGAATTTATTACAGAGAGTCTTCTGAAAGGTGCAATCGACGCTTTTGAAAGACATGGGGTGAATACAGAGGATGTTCTGGTTGTTCGGGTTCCGGGAGCCTATGAAATCCCATTTACTGCAAAACAACTGGCCGAAACCACAAAGTTTGACGCGATAACCTGTCTCGGAGCCGTGATTCGCGGGGCTACCGGACACTATGACTTTGTTGCAGGGGAATCGGCTAAAGTAGGTTCTATTTCTCTTGATACCGGAGTTCCGGTAATCTTTGGAGTTCTTACTACAGATACCATCGAGCAGGCAATAGAGCGTGCCGGAACAAAAGCCGGTAATAAGGGTTTTGAAGCAGCTGTAACAGCGATTGAAATGGCAAATATAAAAAAAGCCATCCGGGAACTATAAATGGCTTCTCGAGCAAAAAGTAGAAGTCTTGCATTACAGGCACTTTATCAGTATGAAATGGCTCAAACCAAAATAGATGATCTCCTCACCTTTCGCTGGTATGAAAAAAAAATACACGAAACTGAAAAAGAATATAGCGAGGAACTCATTAAAGGTGTTGTGAAAAACTGGGAATTACTCGATACTCTAATTAAGACCTATACCATCAACTGGGGGTTTGAGAGGATTTCCATTATTAACCGTAATATTCTCAGGCTGTCTATTTATAGCCTTATCAACCAGAGAGAAATTCCTCCCAAAGTTATTATTAACGAAGCTATTGAGTTGGCCCGTAAATTTGACGAAGAAAGGTCTGTAAGCTTTATCAACGGCATTCTCGATGCCGTCTACAAGGACGAAATACAACGACAGACTGGAGACTTGTAAGGTATGGAATTCAAAAAGAACAGGCTAAAAATGGAGAATATTGAGGCAGAGGAAGAAAAGTTTCCCACTTCCCAGATTATCGAAGAGGACTCTTCTGCCTATTATCTGCCCCCCAGGCGTTCCAATGTATCGATTATCCTCTGGACATTATTTATCCTGCTCCTAATTACTGTTATTGGAGCAGGGGTTTATTACCAGACTGAAAAAGGGAAGAAATTCTTCCAGGGCCTGTTTCCGCAGTTAGCCAAATCCGAGGAAACTCCGAAGAAAAAAGAGCTTGCTGATTCAACTGAAAAGTTAAACAGAATTGTAGAACAACCCTATATTCCCAGAAGTTCTATGGATCCGGAGCTTTCCGCCTGCATCAATTTTTATCGGGACAGACAGGTTGGGAAAGCCATGGTGAAATGTGAGGAATACCTGAACCGTCCGGCCAGTGACTCCAATAAATCAGTCGCTCTTACTATCCTCGGGGTGATGTATGACGAGAAGGGTAGAACTTCTCTCGCCATTGATAAATTGAAACTTGCCATTAAGTATGATGCGAATAATGTTCATGCTTATTATAACCTTGCAATGGCATACCGAAATTCCGGGAATTTTGGAGAAGCCAAGCTCATCATTTTAAAGGCTAAAGAAATTGCCCCGGGTGATTCGAAGATTTCTCTTCTGGCCGGGAACATTCTAAGTGAAACCAACGACCCTGAAAAAGCTATCGATAGCTATAAGGAAGGTATCAGCCGTTCTCCGAATGATCCTTTTTTAAGTTATAACCTCGCTTTAAGTCTCTATAAGCAGGGAAAAGCACCGGAAGCTATCGAGAACTTTCAAAAGGCCATCCTCGCAGCAGGAAGAGGACAGGTAGCTGAGCTGTCACATGCTCATCTGGGTTCGATTTATTACCACAGGGGAGAATTAGAAGCAGCAGAGCACCATTTCCGGGAAGCCAACTCCCTTCGTCCCAATAATGCCAAATACCTGTATAATCTTGGAATTATCTTATTACGTAAAAATAAGAAAGAAGAAGCCGTAGCTATTTTTGAAAAAGCCTTGAAAGCGGGTTCTCGCGATCCTAAGATTTACCAGTACATTGCCGAGTCTTTTGAAGATTTAAAGCTGCATGATGTAGCTATAGATTCTTTAAAACAGGCTCTGAAAATGAAACCGGATGATGTAGATACCATGTTTCAACTGGCAGATATGTACTACAGCCGGGGAAACCTGACAGAAGCTGAGGATATGTTCCGTCGTATCGTGCGAGCTACTCCGGGAGATACCTACACAGAAACAGCTCTAATAAACCTCGGTATTATCCTCGACGAGTTAGAGAGGCATGAAGAAGCGATTTCTTCTCTCGAAAAGGCAATTGACCTGAATCCTAAAAACCCCAATGCTTATTACAACCTCGGTATTGCTTATAAAAATTCCGGTAAGCCTACAAAGGCCATTGAGCAGTGGAGAAAGGCTTCTGCCATAGAACCGGAAAATGCCAGAAACCTGGAAGCTATAGGAGATTATTACAATTCCAATGGCTATTACCTCGAAGCTTCAAGAGAATACGAAGATATTTTGAAGAAGAACCTGAATAATTACCGTGTGAAACTCAAGCTTTCGGATGTTTATTATCATTTGAAAAGTTTTGAATTAGCTGAAAAACACCTCTATGAAGTCTTAAATTTCTCAAAAAATGGAGAGGAAATCAAACAGGCACACCGAAAACTCGCACTGGTTTATGCTGCCGGCGGTCGAAAAAACATATCCAAAGCAAAGGATGAGGCCTATCGTGCAGCTCATATAGACCCGGATGATATGGAAAGTAAGTTGATTCTTGCAAGAATTCTCATTGATACCAATTCCCTGGTAGATAGAGAAAAAGCCATAGACGAGCTTACAGCGATAGTGCGTTCGGATGTAAAACCGGGTGTAGCTGCGAGAGCCTATAACTATCTGGGTCTTTGCTACTACAAAAATGGTGAGTTCAGGAAAGCCCTGCGAGAATTTCAAAATGCAATAGATTTAGATCCTTCTCTTACAGAAGCTTATGATAATAAGAGAGCTGCGAGAGCTTCTTATGAGGATAGTTTACAGGAAACAGGGCTCTAAAAAGATATTTGCATAAATAAGTAAGGAAAAAAAAGCTGTTCATATACATGAAGTACCTTTTTTCGGGCTGTTCCGGTTTTTTCCGAGCAGGACTTGCTATCCTGCTACTCTTATTTCTTTTCGGAAATTGCCAGACTCAGATTCTCAAACAAAAGAAAGAAGACCCCATGAAGGAGAGTCTTCTTTCTGAAGATAGTCGCGTTCAGAAGTTAGCGATTTCCAAGATTCTACCCGAGAAGCGTTACGATCTTTTACCCTTTACTACTTCTATACTTCAAAATCCTTCTTCTCCGACTGAACTTAAGCTGGAGATCCTGCAATTTTATTTTGACAATCGGGAAACTCTGGCGAGTCTCTACCCGGAATGGGAAGCTAACCTGAACTGGGTTCTACATTCTTCCGGTTTGAAGCAGGAAAAGGTTCTCTGCCTTAATTTCTTAAAAGAAACGAAAAATCGGGACTATTTGCACGATGTAATGGACCTTTTGAGTCACAGAAGTCTTGAGGTTCGTGAAGCGGTTTATGCTTATATCGCGGTTTTAAAAGATGATAGAGCCCTACCCTATCTTCTTGAACTGGTTAATACTTCAAAAGATATTTATCGTTACTATTATCTTGAGTCTTTGCAGTATATAGAAGATGAGAGATTAACTCTGTATCTAGATGAGCTTTTAGAGCATAAAAGTCCGGCCATGCGTACGGCTGTAATTTTGGCTATTGAATCCTATAAGCTCGATAAAGCCCACACTCTTATCAAACTGGCTACCGGAGATAGTAATTATGAGGTTCGAAAACATGCGGTTCTTGCTATTCGGAATCAGAATCTGAAAAACCGAGCCTATATCCTGAAAGAAACTCTTTTTGATTCCCATCCGGAAGTAAGGGAAGTCAGCATCAGTTCTGTAAATCGATTTAACATTCGTTATTTTTCTAATTATATTTCCAAAGCTCTCGAAGAAGAACCCCTTTCCGATTTACGAATAAAGATGATCGAAAGTCTTTTGCATCTGAATCATCACGGAGGTGGAAAGGGTCTGTCTGTTGCCCTGAAGGAAGACTCTTCTGTTGAGGTTCGGATGCTGGCAGCCAGAGCTATTGCTACCTTAAAAGCCAAAATGAACCTCCCCGACTTACTAACTTCTCTTCGGGTGGATACATCGGTAGAAGTAAAAAAAGAAATTGCCCGCTCTCTAGGAGTTATGAAGGATAAAGTAGCTATACCAAGTATCCTGAACGGTCTTCAGGATAGGGCAGAAGACCTCGGTCTTAAAATTGAACTTGTAGCAACCCTCGAAAAAATAGATGAACCGAGGGTGATGCCTCTTCTATTTGACCTGATTGAAACCGAGGACGAAAAAGAGCTACGACTCAGTATGAAAAGCCTATTGCGCAGGATGCTCTATAAATACCACAGACCTTCTTTCTCTTTAAGAATGGACAGGTTAAGCTCCCTCTAGGGAATTCTACTTATTTCCTATGAGTCTTCTACAAAAATCAATTACCCTGAAGCCAAGGCCGAGAGGTTTTCATCTGGTAACACAGGATATATTGTCTGCTTTTCCGGAAATTCGAACTGTAAAAGTCGGTATTTTATTTTTACTTCTTCAGCATACCAGTGCTTCTCTCTCCCTTAATGAGAATGCTGATAGTTCGGTTCGTCGTGACTTTGAGAAGTTTTTCAATGAACAGGTTCCGAATAAGGCGTATTTTGAGCATAATTATGAGGGAGAGGATGATATGCCTGCCCATATCAAAAGTTCAATTATGGGCGTGCAGTTGCATATTCCGATAACGGAAGGACGATTGAACCTTGGAACCTGGCAGGGAATCTATCTCTGCGAACACAGAGACCGGGCTGGAGCCAGGACGATTATTGCTACTCTATTGCAATAGTTAGTATTCACTCAAAAATTCGAGTAAACGTAAGCAAAATCCACCGATGCTTCGCTTGCTTCCCGGAAAAGAGCTTTTTCTAATTACTCGATAAAGATTACCCGCTTCGGATTATTCTTGTTATAGGCGATTTTCATATAAGTTCCGGGTACAAGACCGAATGCCGTTTCGGGATACAGGGTACTTCGCTTAGAAGTAAGTATTTTTCTCCCATCCGGAGCATAAAATTCCAGATTTAGCTTATATACAGGAACTCGATTTATTCGCATAGAGGTTCTTTCTATTGAGAGGAGCTTTGCATCGCTTGTTATAATGGAAGGATGAGAAGCCTGATACATTCCCTCTAAAATAGAGTCCGCTATAGAGTTTTTTATAAAGAGTGTTAAGAAAATTCCGAGAGGAAAAAGGATAAGGGGAAGTATAATCAGAGGCAGAAACTTTAGGTAATCTATAAAGGATATATTAGAAAAATCATAAATACTGCTTAGCCAGTTTTTCGATATATAATGAAATGCTAATTGTCCGGTTCCCATATAACCCAGGGCAAACTGTCCTATAGAAAAAAAACCGATAGCAAATTGAGCGATGATAATCATTCCCGTTCCAAATTGACAGAGGGTAATGCCGAGTCCAAAAATCGCTTGCCCCAGACCGAAAAAAAGACCTACCCCGAATTGAGCGATAGTAATGATGCCGCTTGCAAATTGGCCGATAGCAATAAAACCTATGGCTTTTCTTCCCAGGGCAAAAAAACCAAAAGCGGTCTTTTGTCTTTCTCCGGGCTTTTTTCCGATTACAATATGATAGAGAGGAATACCAAAAAGTTTTTGTTCTGATTTTTTTTCAAAGGCCATGAAGATATTATAAACCTGAACTTGTATATGACAAGAGATTTTAAAAACATAATAAAAAGAATATGATTTTACTTGACTTTTTAATCGTCTTTACTCCTATCATCGTTTTACTGGTAGGAGAGGCACTATGTTACGGATAGCAGGACCCGGAGATCTGGACTCGCTTGTGGAGGTGGAAAATAAAGCATTTCCTTCGGATAGGTTTACTCGAAGGAATTTTCGATATTTATTGAGTAAGGGAAATACGCTTACCTTTGTTTTTGAGGAAGATAAAAAGGTTTTAGCTTATGGAATGCTTTTATTTCACTCGGGCACTTCCCTTGCCAGACTGTATTCTATAGCCGTAGTACCCGAAGCACAGGGGAAAGGTATAGCAAAGGAGATGCTGAAGAATCTGGAAGCAGAAGCCAGGGAGCGGGATTGCATCAGTATGAGGCTTGAGGTTCGAAAAGACAACGCTAAGGCAATTGAAGTTTACGAGAAAAACGGCTACAAAAAGTTTGGTAGTATTTTAGAATATTACGAAGATGGGATGGAAGCTTTACGCTATGAAAAGTTATTGGTTCCCCAGCTTGAACAGGAACTTGTAAAAGTTCCGTATTATGAGCAAACCCTTGATTTTACCTGTGGACCTGCATCCATTATGATGGCTATGAACACCATTGAGCCGAATCTGAAACTGGATAGAAGTCTTGAGTTGAAAATTTGGCGAGAATCTACCACTGTTTTCATGACATCAGGTCACGGTGGTTGTGGTCCTTACGGTCTGGCTCTCGCGGCATACAGAAGGGGTTTTGATGTTGAAATATACTTGAAAGAAAAAGAACCCATGTTTTTAGATTCTGTACGTAACTTGGAGAAGAAGGAAGTTATGAAATTGGTCCAGGAGGATTTCATGGAAGAAATCCAAAAACTCCCTATATTAGTAGAGTATCATACTTTAAGTCTGGAGGACATTATCCAGAAGTTTAACGAGGGCGGAATACCTGTAGTTTTAATAAGTTCCTATAGAATTTATCGTGAAAAATTTCCCCACTGGGTTGTAATTACAGGATATGATGACAAGTATATATACTCACACGATCCCTTTGTAGATTACGAGAAACACAAATCACCGACAGACTCAATCAATATGCCCATACTAAAAAAAGAGTTCCAGAAAATGGCATCCTATGGTAAAACAGGACAGAAAGCATCTATCATTATTAAAAAGAGAGGAAATAATTTGTGAATCCCAAGACCGAATCAGTATCAAGGTATATTGTTCTTATCGAAAGGCATAAAGACTGGAAAAATTCTTTCCCAAATATCCCGGTTATAACGGTAGATGAGTATCTATCCGGTAACTACAATACTGCATTTCAAAAAGTACGTTTTATTAATTTATGTAGAAGTTATAAGTATTTAAGTAAAGGCTACTATTCTTCTCTTTTAGCAGAAGCCCGAAAAGAGAAAATTATACCTTCGGTAGAAACAATTCGGGATTTAAGTAATAAATCTATTTATACCCATAATGCTGAAACCATAGATGAATCTTTACCTAGAAAGTTTCCGGGTGCAAATGAAAATCTCGGAGTAACCGGTTTTCAAATTTACATTTTCTTTGGAATTACGGATATAAGTGAATTAAAAGAAGCTGCCCGGTTAATTTATGATGGTTTTCGCTTTCCTCTTTTAAAGGTAGAGTTTCGTTACGATAAATCCTGGAAATTAAACGCAATAAAACCTCTCACAATTAATGCAATTCCTCCGGAAAAAGAAGAGCTTTTTATCGAAGCTCTGGTAAGTTATACGCATAAGAAGTGGCAATCTCCGAGAACTAAAAATGTAGCGAGATATGATCTGGCCATTTTACATAATCCTCAAGAAAAACTTCCTCCTTCTAATAAACAGGCATTAAGAAATTTTATCCGTGTTGGAAAGAAACTGAATATAGATGTTGAGTTAATTCAGAAAAAGGATTATACACGTTTAGCTGAATACGACGCACTTTTTATTCGGGAAACAACAGCTATCGAACACTATACCTATCTTTTTGCCCGGAAAGCCCAAAACGAAGGGATGATAGTGATTGATGATCCAAACTCTATAAGGCTTTGTACAAATAAAGTATTTTTAGCTGAAATTTTACAGAGAAATAAAATAGCAACACCCAAGACGCTTATATTATTGAAAGATGATATAGAATATTTGGAGAGTCAACTCGGATACCCGGTGGTTTTGAAGATCCCGGAGGGAGCTTTTTCTTTAGGAGTATTCAAGGCAACGAATCGAGAAGAAGCTCAGTCCATTATGGATAAGCTATTTAAAGAGTCTGATATTATTCTGGTTCAGGAGTATTTATATACCGAATTTGATTGGAGAGTGGGAGTTTTAAACAATGAACCACTTTTTGTATCCAAATATTTCATGTCAAAATCTCACTGGCAGATTTATAATCACAGTGCAAGTGGTAAAGATAAAACCGGTGAAGCAAGCAGTATAGCGATTCAGGATGTGCCTAAAGAAGTTTTAAAATTGGCCTTATCAGCTACAAAATTAATTGGAGACGGATTATACGGTGTAGATCTAAAACAAAATGAAAAAGGAGTTTATGTGATTGAAATCAATGATAATCCAAATATCGATGCGGGTGTGGAAGATATTTTACTTAAAGATGAGATTTATCTTCGGATTATGAAAGAATTCGCCAAACGAATTGAAAGTAAAGGATTGAATTCTAAGACCTGAAGTGGAAGTAGGGCTGTCTAAAAGGTGGCACTAAAGCGACTTCCTATACAGCCCCTACGTTCATATCATTTTCTTATTTTAAAAAGTTTACTTCTGTAGGTACATACAACTTATCAAAGCGAACTTTGATATAGGAAGAGGGAATATTCGGGATAGGTAAAACCATAGAATATTCGGCGTGTTGTAGAGCACCATTATCATAAAACTCCTTTAAGAGATTGAACTTTTCATTATTCAGGTAAATAAACTTTTCCCTGGATAGAAGCTTTCCTTTACTATTTAAAGATTTTTTATAATAAAGTTTTCCCTGTCTATTGTAGCTGAAAAGGGTTGAAAAAACTCCCTCCGAAACGGGATTTCCATCTATATCGAAAGCTTCTTCAGAAATCTTTTGACCTTTTGCATTAAACTTATTTACATAGGCAGCGGCCCCGGTAAAAGGATCAGCCTTTCGTTTTAATGAAGCATCATAGAACTCTTCTAAAGCTTTACAATCTTTTTCGAATGGATTGTGGCGTAAGCAAACCGGGTTCAAACTGTATTTATAGAGAGCGATTCCACCGGCATCTCCTACAAGTTTTCCCTGTTTATTTTTTGTTTCTCTGAAAAAGACAAGATTACCCTCTCTATCGGTTTCTTTTCTAAGGCTGATTCGGGCAATTCCTAAATTATTCTCAATAAGCTCATCTTTTTCATTGCGATACTCGGTTAAGACTTCTCTACCGGAATCATCAAAGGAAAATAGATAGCGTGCAATTCCGAGAGGATCATTTTTTAACTTACCATCTACTCCATAGGATTCTTTTAAAAGCATGTTTCCATTATCATCGTAAAGATAACGATACCGTGCAATTCCGGAACTATCACTCGTGGGTTTTCCATCTTCTCCTTTAAAACTTGTAGCTATTCGATTTCCTTTTAGATTGAAAAGATAGCGGTACTCCGCAATACCGAGAGAATTGGCCTTTGGTTTATTCTCTGATGAAAAGTATTGGATTAAGCTAATGCAATTATCATAAGAATCTTCATTGCTGAGTTTTATACAGGGCTCATAGTATTCGTTTCTGGTTTTGGCAATGGTCTGTCCGTTTCCGATAAGCTTATTTTGAGCATTGAACATCTCATGAATATGCACTTTACCGAAAGAAAAGTTTTTATATATATTTTTAGCAACCCCTCTATCGTCTTCTTTTAGTTTGCCGGTTCTGTCATAATAAGCTGAAAGACTGAGAAGACCGAAGTCATCGTATTGTTTTTCTATTTTCGCAATTCCTCTTGAATCTTCTTTTGCTTTCCCGTTCTTATCAAAAAAACTTTCAAGGGTTTTACAATTTTCATCTGTTTCTTTATTTTTTAAGAGACAGGTAGCATTGTATTTGGATATAATTTTTGCGATTCCTCTAAAATCTTCTTTTGGCTTTCCGTTAGAACCAAAAGTTTCTTGAATAGCAGGTTGTTTTTGGTCCTCGTATTTAAACTGGTAGAGAGCGAAGCCATCTTCATTTTCTACAGGTTGATTTTTCTTATTTAAAAATTCAATAAGAATACGGTTATCTCGGGAATCATATTTGAATAGGATTTTGGAAATGCCCTGCTTATCGTTAATGGGTTTATGTTTTTTGGATAAATAGATCTCTGATAAAAGTTTGCCTGTTCTGGAAAAGCTTCTTCGGATCATATAAACTCCATTTGCATTTTTTACCTGCTGGCAGTCTTTTGAATAATAAGACTCTTCTACTATATTACCATTGTTGTCGAATGCTCTTTCAACAAATCGAATGTTGGGAACCGAACGGCTTAGTTCCGGTTCGGAATATCTGGCTTTAAAGAATCCATTATTGTAGCTTATGCCCAGACCACAATTTGCATCACCACTTTTTCCTTCCCGGAAAACCGCGATAGCCCTTAAGCCGGGAGAATAGTGCAAACGAATGGAAGAGATACCGTTTAGCTCAGTACTTTCTTTTTTGCCGGTTTCAGTTTCTCTGTAGAACTTAATTTCTTTTGTCCGATTTTCCTGGTTGAATAAAAAGTTTGCTTTTAATTGCTTATGGTTTTCATCGAGGTATGTCTTCTTCACCTTAATTTCTTTTGCAAGAAGATAACCCGGTGCAATCAATACAAAACAGGTGATAATGAACTTACTCATTGGATTTGATAAATGCTTCTGTAAAATCATAATTGAATATCTTTGACTCCTTTATTTCTACCTGACTCAGGCCACTTTCAGTATTGTTAAATTCCATTTTAAAACCCTTGCTAACTAAGAAATTAGCACCCGGAACAATACTTCCCGGGAAGGTTTTTACTTTTTTTCCATTAATAAACAGCACAGCCCGAAACCCATCTTTTTTTTCTGATATAACTATATTCGCTTCATTTAAATTCCCTTTTTCATCCCAATAATGATTTTTCCATTTCCCCTTCCATTCCGGATTTAACTTTTTTGGAAGAAAAACCCTGTGGTTTGTAATATAAGTCTTATCTTTATAAGAATGAGCTAAAGCATTTGTTCCGTTGGATTCTCCTCTTAAGACGGCAAAAGAACGAACAGAATATAAATATAGACTTCCGTCTCCTGTTGGAATTTCACCGGAATAGGATGTTTCCGATGCTTTTACACTAGCAATAAATGTGTAAACATTATCGTTTAACTTTTTCCTGAAAATATTATAGGCTTCTGCTCCCTTTACTTCTTTCCAATACAGGGTAAATTTTGTTTTATCTCCTTTTTTTAAGAAAAAGTTATCAGGAGGAAGAAGGCTTTGCTGACCTCTTTTTGCATAGGGATTTACATACCCTTTGTCGTAATTACTATAGGGAGCGTAACCATGAGGGTTAGAAGCAATGATAGAATAATAAAACTCCCTTCCATTTCGGATATCAAAAGAATCGTCAATAAAGCCCTCCCTGTCAGTTTTTCCGAGGAGCTTCCATTGACGGCTATCCGGGTTAAAACGATAGATATAATAGGTATTAGCTCCTATAGAGGCCAGCCAGGCGAGAGCAATTTTGTCTCCAAATGTGCCTTTACTTGCGTTCAGATTTACAACTTTGGAAGGAGGAGCTGTTTCTGTTGGAATAAAAATTTGAGCCGGGTCACTGTATTCTTTACCCAGATTGCTAATGACAACATAGCTATATTTCATTCCGGCTTGAATAGAAGAATCATAAAGATAGGTATCTTTTATCCTGGATTTGTTATATTTCCAGCGTTTGTTCGCATGTTCATATTTATACACGAGATAATAGGAAGCGGAGGGAAGAGTATCCCAATTGAGTCGTACATAAGTTTTGCCGGCCCGCTTTTCTAAGCTAAGTACTAAATTTAAAACCTTTAAACTGGAAGGAAGTGGCTTGTCTTCTTTGGAAAATCCTTCTGCAACCGGTGATAAATTTAAAACCGAACTCTGTCCTTTTTCTGTAACTGCTACGATTCGATAGAAATAGCCCAGTCCCGGGCTTATACCGGAATCTTCATAGGAAGTTGACGTGCTTTCTCCAATTTTATGAAAACTGTCCTTACTTTCAGGATTTGCCCTGTAAATTTCATAGCCGACGGCTTCTTTTACCGAAGTCCAATTCAGGACGATTCGGTCGCTGTAGGTTCCCTGTGAGGCATTTACCTGTAAAGGAGGTCGGATTTCTTCTTCCTGTTTTTCTGGCTCGGGTTTTGAGTCCTGCCTGTCTTTTAGTACATAGAGATATTTGGCTCTCTCCGGAAAGTGTCGATAGGAAATCCAGCCGTAACCGTTTTCTCCCCACCATTTACTCCAGGAATTGATGATTTTAAACGCCCCCCTGTGACCGTTAGGAGAAGTCTGGGAGTCATCATAACCTACAATAGTCATGGCGTGCCCTCCTCCGGTTAGGATTCCGATTGTATCAAGGAACTTTCCTTTTTTGAAATCTTTTAGGTTATTATCTACTAAAAAACCTCCTATAATGGGGTTTCCTGCTGCAAGTTCAGACTTCAGGGATTGAATATTATTCTGGTTTAAGCGCTTATAGGACTCCCCTTTATAACGGGAAGCTATTTTTAAGACCGACTGGGAAGGTTGGGTTCTATAGTCTCGGTCAGAATAAGGCATGTATTTCCAGGGAATGGCCCCTTTTTTCACTATAAGATCCAGGGCCTCAGAGATACTCGAACCCCTATCGACTCCACCATTTATCTGGTTATAAGTAAAAGCAGGCGAGAAAATGGTGCTGGCTTCGCCTGTTTTGCGGTCCGGGTCAAAATCATAGCTCCAGTTTCTTTCTACTTTTTCCTGGTAGGATTTTAAGGCATAGGTACTTGCCCAACCTACACAGCTTCCCTGTTGACCCTGTGAACCCACCGGTGGCATATTATTGCTTAGATCAACTCGGGAAGGGAGTCCTCTGTGCATTATAAAATTCGATTCAGAAAGAGGAATGGAGCGATAACTAACCGGGTTTTCGGGAATAAGACCGCAGCCTTTCCCGGAGTCTACACAGTCTTTCGGCATAAAATCATAAGGATTGATTTTATCACCGGCAAAAATAGAGAAACTATTTAAAATGATAAAAGAAAAAAAGAGAATTTTTATTGTATATAAAATATCTATAGTTTTTAATTTCATAAGAAAAGAAAAATGAAAAAAAAATCTATGTCAATTGAATTGTTATCTTTTTCTTTTTTTTATGGTCAACTGGTTTTGGAAAGTAAGTAGGGAATTAAAATTCTTTTAGTAGAATGGTATCCGCTACTCCTACTTACTACCGGTTTAAACCGGTAGTCAAGGAAATTTTGAGTGGATATGCAGAATGGAGTCATAATGAAACTGGAATTTGAGAATCCAAGTGCTTTGATTTATTATAATCCTGAAATTCATTGCATTGAAGTCCACTGGAACTCTACTGACCTGTTTCGATTTGAAGAGTATAAGGAAGTTCTGAATCAGGGACTGAAGCTTTTAATCCTGCATCAGACCAATAAATGGCTTGCGGATACCCGCGAAATCAGTAGGATATCAGTAGAAGGAAAGGATTGGCTGGAAAGAGATTGGTTTTTACGGGTAATAAAGTCTATCAAAAAGATAAGAATAGCAATCTTATTACCCTATAGTCCCTTAACCAAGTTGAGCATTGATCATACCCTAAATATTGATGTTTTAGAACAAAAATACTTTCAAGAACTTGATGAAGCCAGAGGATGGCTAAAAAAGGCATAGAGAATTTGATGAAGTATCTGGGACAGGTAATCGAGATCCGCTGTATGGAATGGAAAACTTTTGAAGTAACCATGCTGATAGAGGAAGAAGGCATCTTTTACCGTGTTATGGACAGATATCGATTTGAAACAAGAGAAGATTTCACCTATTATAAAGTCATTCTTATCGTGAATGAAGAAGGGATTACCATGAACCCCCTCGAGGAAGCAATTTCTTGCATGGAAATTTATACAGAGAACGAATTTGAAGATGTAGAAGGAACGAATAAAGAGTCAAGATGGCAGGTGGGGGCTATCATTGATCAATTAGTATACGACATTATTTCCAGTGAACTTCTAAGTCCTATTGATTCCGAAGACATACCGGAAGCCGATTTATAGAAATATTCTTATTCCGAGTTTTTATCTTTCAGCTTCAAAGCAGAAAAACTATTGCTATTTTCTCTTCCTTATCTTACACTGAACTTATGAGTTTTTTAAATAATGTAGTAAAAGAATTGGCCGATTCAGGTTTGGATAAAAACCTTCAGGGTATAGATGTGGGTAATATTGCCAAAACCCTCCTTTCCTCTCAGGGAGGTACTTCTCAAATCGATATGATTGTTTCGGTTCTTAAGAAAAATGGTCTGGATGAAAAGGTGACTTCCTGGGTTGGGCAGGGTAAGAATGCCTCTATTTCTGAGTCAGAACTAACAAAAGCTTTAGGGAATGGAACTATTTCTGAATTATCTAATAAGCTTGGAATTGACTCTTCCAAAGTAGTACCTATACTTACCAGTTTACTACCTGTGATAGTAAACCAGCTTACACCGGAAGGAAAAGAAGGCGGTGACGGAAGTTTACTATCTTCTGGAGTGAATCTATTAAAAGGATTCCTTTAATAAGAAGTAAGGGAGATTGCAACTAAACGTTTATTCTGCTTACTAAAAGAAATAGATTTTTTCAAAGAGCCTAAAGAAGAAAAACATCTAAAAGTATAAAAGGATATTACAGGATGGTATGTGGGAATAAACATATCATCTGTAATATTCTTGAAACTGATATAGTAAGATCTCCGAAACTATAAAAGACGGGTTCATGAAATGCTTACAAGTCATTCTCATGTTCTTTAATATTCCTTGTTTTAATTAATAGATTACTATCAAATAATAATTGATTTGCCTGGCTTATTACATCCTGCGATTTAATGTTTGATAATTTTGCTTTTGCAATATTCATAAAGCGTTCGGAGAGACCATGATAGTAAGTGTTTCATAAACCCACCCCCGGTTGCACCGTGCCCCGGAGGTAGAATTTAAGTTGTAGCTGCTGAGTCTTCTTTTTGTTTTTTTGCGATAGCCTGCGGAGTCAAATCTTTCGGATCGAAATTGGGATTTCTCACTATCTCATCAAAAACGGTTTTAAGATATTGATAAGGATCCAGACCGCATAGTTTTGCATTTTCAATCAGAGTATAATAAATTGCACTTGCCCTTGCACCACTGGGAGAATAGGAAAATTGCCAATTCTTTCTTCCCAGTGCAAATGGACGAATGGCATTTTCTACCAGATTTGTGTCCGGTGTAATATCTCCATTATATATAAATATTATTAATTTATCATAATGAGATATAAAATATCTCATTGCTTTATATAGATCACCTGAAGGTTCCATAACCGAGAGTTCGCTCGCAATGAAAACTTTCATTCGTTCCATTATCGGAAGACTATGTCTTTGCCGTCGCTTTTCGAGTTTATCTTTATTATGGTGTATTTTTAATTGATAATAAGATTCTTCTAATCTATATAGTCTGTTATATTCCTCTAAAACATGATTTACAGACTTATTATTTTTAATCGATTTATAAATATCAGTAAACTTCCTTCTTGCGTGAACATTACAACCGGCATGTTCATCTTCAGAAACAATAGAAGATAAATGTGCATTATAGGTTCCGAGACCATCCGTTTGAATGATTCCCTTGTAGCCAAATAGAAAGTCTTTTAGGAATTTTGCACTTCTCGATTGGTCATAGTGAAAATATACTGCACTCTCAATCTCTCCTACCAGACCGCTGCGAAAACACCACATCCAGGATAAATTGGTTCCTTTCCTGCCCGGCTCATTGATTACCTGTAAGCGAGTTTCATCTATTTGAACAGCATGAGCGAATTGTACTTGTTGTAAAATTTGATTTGCTATAGACTCAAGCTTTTCTGAAACAGTTATAAAATTCCTCGCTATGGTAGCTCTTGAAATGGTGACACCTGAGCGCTTTAATATATTAGATATTCTGTTTATAGGAAGATGGTCGCAATACTTTTGTGTTATCATATATGCCAGACTATCACGATGCAGAATCGCTTTAGGGATTAGCTGGAGAAGCGGAGGTTTTGATTTTACACCGGGACGATTTTCATCACCGCTACCTTCGCATTTCTTACAAACATATTGAGGCCGAATCGTCTTCACAACAACAAACTGAGCCGGGATGATTTTTAGCTTTTCAAGAACTTCCGGATTCGGTAAAGGTGTCAGCACACAACCACATCCGCATGTCTTTTCGTGCTCTTCAAGGTCAAGAATCACTTCTTCTCTCGGTAAGTTCGGATCTAATCCGTCTCGCTTTCCACGCTTTTTCTTCTTTTTTCTATGCTCTTTTACTAAAATAGTTTTCTCTTCATCAACTATTTGTTCTGCTTCGTTGAAGAGTAGTGCCTGTTTTTGTTCGTCAGGTGTCCACTTCTCTGATTTTTTATTATACAACTGGTTTCTGTAATACTCTATTTTCTCATCTTTCAATTTGTTTAAAGATTCAAGAGATTTGATAATCCTGGAAAATTCCTGAAGCTTTTCATATTGCTTCTGAATTAGCTTATGCAGTTCTTGAGTATCTGTTGAAAGTTCGGTAGGTTTCATGAATATTACAGATGATATGTTTATTCCCACATACCATCTGTAAAGAATTATTTTATACTTTTAGATATTTTTCTTCTTGATGCTCCTTGAAAAAATCTATTCCTTTGAGTAGCCAGAGCAAGCGTTGATTTGAAATCTCTTTTACTTCCTCATCCGTATTGACCCAGGGAAACTTTTGTTTGGACAGTTTCTTCTGCCAGAGGCAAAACCCATTCTTATCCCAATACAAGACTTTCAACATATTTTTGCGTTTATTGCAGAATATAAACAGACTCTTATCAAAGGGTGATAAGTTCATTTCTGTCTGAACCAACTGAGTAAGTGTGTTAATTGATTTTCTCATATCCGTTACTCCCGGACGTATATAAACACGACGCCTCATGAGAAATCCCAAAACATAATTTGGAATCTTAGATTTATCTTACATTCTATCATTCCTTTCTGATTGACACTGATACTCAATAGCGGGCTTTGTTCCGAGTTCTCTTCCTTTTGTTCATAATCCAAAAACCCGAGCTCTTCGAAGGGGTATTCTTTTAGACTTGTCTCAGGAGGTTTTGTAGACTTCTTCAGATTGTATCTGAAGGACGAATAGGATAGGCTATGTTCTTTACAATAGGCCATGCAGCTCTTGCCGCTTGCCTGCCAGTTCTCGATATGTTCTTCCCAGTTTTGTATTGCTTTCATGGACAAGGTATACCACAGTTCCCGGGATTTGGGAAGGTGGGTTCATGATACGCTTACCCATGATATCTTACAGAATTGTCGTTGATTTTTAAAATAAAAGTAGGTGTAAAAAATATATCATACTTATCAAATTCTTCCATGTTATCAGGATAAGTAAAAATCTCTATATCAATAAAATTTAAATCATTTTTAAAAAGATTACAAAATTGCCCAATAGAGCTATCATCCTTTTCTGCAAATATTTTGATTTCAAGTTTATGATTCAGTTTCATTAGATTTTTCTTTTTTGCTCAACATCCTGCATTGATAAATCTTTTGTTTTTAGTCGTAGTTCAGCTTCTTCAACAGCTTTTTGCAACTCGCTTTTAGTGTTTTCAAAGTTTTCTTTTTTAATTTCCGTTTCTGAATGAAACTGTTTTTCTAAAAATTGTTGCTTGCGTTTTAGGAGCTCAATTTCCTCAATTAGTCTTTTCCTTTCGGCGTTTTCTTGTGCTTGTTGAATCAATCGTTTTGAACCGGTAACCATACCTTCAGCACCAATATAAACATCCATAAGGTGAATGCCACTACTACTAAGAATAAACTCTCTTAGTTGGTTTGAATGAGCCATTCCTCTCGACTTTAGTATTTTTAAAACACGATTTCGCTCATTATTTTGTTCTATCATTTGCAATGAAATCCAGGTATCCATTAATGAAGAAACACTTTCATCTGTTTCCTCAAGATGACCGGAACCTCTTATTAAAGAAGTAAACAAACAAGTAATATTATTATCTTTCAGATGATCAATCATCCGCACTAAAAAAGATTTAACAGACTCTCCGTTATCGGGGCTGATAAAATTACTTACCGGGTCAAGAATAACTAATTGGGGTTGAAATTTCTCAATAAGTTGAAACATGAAAAGTAAATGATGTTCAAGACCTATAGTTGAGGAGCGAGTGGCATGAATATTTAATAATCCTTTATCTTTCCATTGTTCTAAATTTATTCCTATTGAATTGTAATTTCTAAAAATCTGTGCTTCAGATTCTTCAAAAGCAAAGTAGATGCACTTTTCACCAGTTTTACATGTTTGATTTGCAAAAAAACCTGCTATGCTGGATTTACCGCATCCTGAGGTACCACTAATTAAAACACTACTTCCTCTGAATATTCCACCGTGCAACATCACATCTAAATCAGGAATACCAGTTGATATTTTGTCGTAAGATGCCGTATGCGTTAAACCGAGAGATGTTATGGGGTACACATAGTTTCCACTCTCAGAAATAATATAGGGGTAGGCATTTAGTCCATGTGTGGTACCTCTGTATTTTATTATTCTCAATTTACGAGTAACAATTTCGCTTATTATATTCTGCTCGAGATGTATTACACAATCCGATACGAATTCATCGAATGGGTATTTGGATTGTCCGTTTATTTGCTCTGAAGTAATTATCAATGTAATGTCCTGTTGCGTAAACCTTCTGAGGAAATTGCGGAATTGCCATCTGAACGATTTACTATCACCTACTACATCCCATAAACTTTCGAGAGTATCAAATACAAGCTTTGTAGCATTTGTTTTCTTTAATAAGTGCTCAACCCGTTCACCAAGCACATTTATGGAAATTTCCCCTTCCGAATAGCTTTCGTAATCGTTAATTCCAAAATAATCTATCTTCAGTAGTTTTTGCATTTCAGGTGAAGATAAATTCCAACCAAAAGAACTTATATCTTCCATTATCTGGTTTACTGTATTTTCGAATGATATGTAAACACCCGGTTCTTTATCAAGCATTGCACTTTTTAGCAGTATTTCTATTGCAAGCAGGGTTTTTCCTGTACCGGCGCTTCCCTTTAGCATGGTAATTCGCCCCTGAGGTATTCCTCCATGCAAAACTTCATCAAGTCCTTTGATACCCGTTTGAATTTTTTTAATAATCATAATTTTGTTCTTTACGATCTTAATAATATACTAATTGTTTGCAAGTTATAACTTTTCAATTTCTTCTATACTTAGCCCTGTAGCAGCAGAAATAGTTTTACTATCGACTCCGGCTAATTTAAAATTTTTAGCTATCTCTAATGTATTAGATTTTTCTGCTTTTTCTTTCTCCCGCTGAACAGCTAACTCCACTCTTCCTCTTTCATCCTGTTCTCACATGAGAAAATAGTCGTAACTATCTAGTTCGTCTTTTGTCCAATTATGCCTGTCTGAAAGAGTATAGGCTTCTTTTAATCCTTCATCATCAACATTGTCTGGAATTACTTCTAAATTCTCCGCATTTTTGATGAAGTAAATCCATTTGTCAGTAAGACTTTTACAGTCTTCTAATTCTTGTTTAAACTTGGGTAACTCTATAAAATCAAAGTTAATATCTTTTAGTTCATTCTTCCTGATTTTAGTATTAAGAATCAAATGTTCGGTGAGATAATCTTCACCTTCATAATATTCAAACTCTAATATTCCAATAAAAACTACCGGAGTTAATTTGGAATATTCATCCCCTTTTTCTATCTGAGAGGCGTATTCTTTGGATACATAATATTGAACTCTTTTGTCAAACCCGGCAATTCTCGGAAGCTGGAATGTATTACGAAATTCGAGGTCCACAATCCTTCTCTCTCCTTTTAGATTCAAAATTGAGTTTAAGAAGGAGATAAGGATAACTTTTTTACCTTCATTGCCAAAAATTTCCCAAAAAGCAATATCATTTTTAGGATCAGCGAATTTCATAAGAAAATATTGAAATCTAATTAGAAAAAGTCAATTAAAAGACTGGAAAATTATTAGGATTCACGGATTTTTCGGTCTAATTTCCCACTTGAGATTCTTTTTATAACAGCCATCTGCCGGAGTATATTCTGCATAAATACAAGAATTAGAAAAAAGAAGCATGGAAAACTAACATAGACTGTTGGGAAAAATACCAGAGTTAAGTGAATCGAAAAAGGTTACGCTGGCAATACTTTCTAACGTCCCGAGTGCATGTGATGTTGCACATCATCATCTTTTGTACAATTTCATATGATCTCTGCTTGAGGGCTGTTTTTTTGATGTATACTATTAAGCCAATGCAAATTCGGCATATTGTCTGGCACAGATCAATGTTCTGAATAAAGATTTAATTGATAAAGAAAGAAGTAGTAGAAAAAACTAAAACACAAGACATACTGTTTATCAGAATAGCAAGCGTCATTTTTTTCATTGACAAATACAGGATTTTTTAATACTCAAGGAGTATGGAACTTGAACAACAAAAACTTTATAATGATATTCTTAATTTCGAAATTGATGAAAAAACTGCCAGGGTACCCTATAGCCATCGCTTATCTAAAGAAAATAACTGGACTTTAGACTTTACACGAAGGGTTATATTAGAATATAAAAAATTTGTCTTCCTTGCTATTGTTTGTGACAGAGCTGTTACCCCATCAAAAGTAATTGATGAAGCCTGGCACTTACATATGATTTATACACATTCTTACTGGGATGAATTTTGTGCAAAAGTTTTAAATTTCAAACTTCACCATGTTCCCGGAAACGGAAACGAAATCGAAGAAATAAAGTTTAAACAGCAATATCAAAAAACTTTAGATAGCTATAAGCATTACTTCGGTGAACTACCACCTTCAGATATATGGGGAGCTGTAGAAGTCAAGCCAGCAAAAAAAAAATCACAAAGTTTAAAAAAAACAAAACAGCTTTCACCTTATATTATCTTTTTATCGTGTCTTTATTTAATTAGTTGTGAAAATCCATTTAACTTTTCAGGACCTAATTTTCTTATATTCTATGCAGTTGTTTTTATCCTGATGTTACTATTTGCGATTGTTCTACGAATGACTCTTCCCCGCAAAGATCCCATATTATATAAATGGTTACCGGCAATTTTTATGTTTATTACAGCAGTTGTAGGTCTGGCTAAAATCGAAATAGGCATTAGAAGAAATAAGCCGGTTTTATATCTTATTATCGCGAGTATTATCAGTCTTTTTGTAGGTATCTTGTTTTTAATAGACTGGAAAACAGGAAGGGGAGGTGGTGGTAGCATTGGTAGCTCCCGACACAGTAGTTGCAGTGATCATAACAGTAGCTGTAGCAGTACAGATAGTAGTTCAGATAGTAGTAGCAGTGGTTGTGGTGGTTGTAGCAGCAGTGATTGATGAAGCTTAATAGCAAAAAACTAAGCGCATATTTGGTTTAATAAGACAGACAGAAATATTACAGCATTTGATTGGGAAAAGGTGTTAAGAATTAAGGATTAAGAATCATACAAGCGGAATTGAAACCAAATTTGTA
Source organism: Leptospiraceae bacterium (assembly GCA_024233835.1). Taxonomy (NCBI): domain Bacteria; kingdom Pseudomonadati; phylum Spirochaetota; class Leptospiria; order Leptospirales; family Leptospiraceae; species Leptospiraceae bacterium. The sequence continues at coordinate 6,205 of JACKPC010000010.1, read as the reverse complement.
ATGATTTCCCTTTGTCGGGGTTCTAAAAATTAAAAAGGAGTCTTATCATGAAAATTAATCGAATAATTTTACTTTATATTTTTATATTTCTTTATATAAAAACAAAAGCAGACTATCTCCTCTTAAAGAATGGAAGAACGATAGAAAATGTAAAGGTTAAAATTGAGAATATCCATGTACGGGTGAGTCATTCAAACGGAAAAAAGGAGCTAATTAAAAAAGCTACTGTAAAAAGGTTAACTTTAAAACCGGTTGTATGGAGAAATTTTAATCAGGAAGAAATTCAAAAAGGAATATATGAAAAAGAAAGGATTCGTGTAGCAGATGCACTTTTAGAGAATGAGGATTGGGTATTCCCTGAACTATAACCGATAATAATACTGGTTTGATCTGGCAACAATGCTCTAAGGTCTTTCGGTTTTGGTTTAGCATTTTTTACTTTTTGTATAAACTTACGAAAAATTAGCTTTACTTCCTTTTGTAAAATACTTAGAAAGTTTATAAAATTAAAAGGCTCGTTTTTATCAGAGGTTTAATCCAATCATAATAAATAGATAATACACGGGAAATATATACAGAAATAAATGGAAATACTTGATTACCTAATTGCTTTCTTTTCTAATTACGGCTATGTCGCCGTTTTTTCGGTTCTGATTCTCTGCGGTTTCGGACTACCCGTTCCGGAAGACATTACCCTTGTTTCCGGAGGAGTCATTGCCGGGCTCGGCCTTGCAAATGAACATCTCATGTTTGTTGTCGGGATGGCCGGAGTTCTGGCAGGCGACCTGATTGTTTTCTCTGCCGGTAAGTTTTATGGAAATGAAATCCTGAAAAAAGAATGGGTTGCCAAAATCATGACTCGAGAACGGTATTATAAGGTTCAAAAGAGCTTTGAGAAATACGGTAAATGGGTTGTCTTCATGGGCAGGTTCATGCCGGGTCTCAGAATGCCGATTTATTTGTCTGCCGGAATCAGCAATCGGGTCAGTGTGCCATTATTTTTAGTGACAGACTTCTTGGCTGCGATTATTAGTGTTCCTATCTGGGTTTATCTCGGATACTATGGTGCTTCAAAGCGGGACTGGCTCATGCAAATGGTTCACCAGGGACAGATGGGAGTTTTAATTGCAGTGGGTCTTATTCTTCTCATCATAGGTACGGTAGTATTTATAAAAAAATACAGAAGACAGGCTGACAATACATAGAAGTCTTTCTTTGATAAATAAAAAAGGGTAAGGGTGCTGATAGAGTAAGAGAGTGTTTTAAAGAGGAACAGGAGTTGCTTGATGGACATATTATCTCAACCGGTATTAGTTTTAAATTCCAGCTATTTACCCATATCCATTCGTTCGGTAAAAGATGCGATTTGCCTCGTACTTCTTAAAAAAGCAGAGGTTCTAAAAGCGGCTAAGGATTCTTTTATCCGTTCAGAAAAGCTACGCATACCGGTTCCCAATGTTATTATCATCCAGGGTTATTACAAGTTTCCGATAAAAAACCGAAAACCCAACCGACAAAATATTCTGGCTCGAGACAATTACACCTGTGTTTACTGCGGAAAAGCTCCTGGACCTTCTAAACTCACCATGGATCACATTATCCCAAAAAGCCGTTGGGATAGTGTCAGCAAGGAATTAAGACTCAGGTATGAGTTCCAATCCTGGGAAAATGTTGTAACTGCCTGCAAACCCTGCAATACCAAAAAGGGAAGCAAGCTACTTTCCGAATTAATGTGGAAAAATCCTGAATTATCAGAGAATAAAAAACAGTTTCATTCTATATTAAATATAAGCCAATCTACCAGTGAAAAGTTTGGCTGGAACGATTTTTTATTTACCTGAAACACTCTTTAAGAATTATAGGTCAGTCATGAAAATTTTTTCTTTTTCTTACCTGGCCTTATTCTTACTACTTTCCTGTTCTAATTATTCTACCAATAAGATAAAAACGGTCCCCCCTACCCTTGTTTCTATCACTGCTTCAAATGGAGGTTACATCCTGAAAATCCGTGCCAATAATCCGGAAGTCTTCTTTTTAGGCTACCGTTTGTATATGGGCACAACCGAAAGTGAGGCTAGAAACCCGGCGGACCTATCTTCCGGTGCAAACTGTGTAAATGGTTTAAGGACAATTCCCAATCAGCCTATAGAATACAGCATGGAAATAAACTCGGATCCCAACATTAATTCCGGAACCATGTGTAAATTTCAGGTAAATGTTCAATCGGGACAATATATTTCTATTCGGGGATTACTTCTCTCGATTAATTTAAGCAATGCTTCCGACTCAGTTTCTCCTTCCCAGCCTTCCAATGCAATAATAGTTCCCTGAATAAAATTATTTATTGACAAACCTTTCCTCTTCGGTTAATAAATTATGTATTAACTGCTGTTCGGATATTACCGGGGGGAATATGAATCGATTACTCTTAGAAATAGAACCTGATCTCGGGCTTGAAAATGAAATTTCTATTCAGGATATAAATACCCATGAGGATACGGAAGAATTTGAAAAAGCTAATTACCTCTTCTTAGAATTAATTGCTCCTGCCATTCTCTACCAAACAGAGTTTATCAATAGTTCTTATCTATCTACTCTAAATCATCATATACATTACGACACTCTAATGAAGCAGTTTTCCTCCGGAATTGAATTACCCTATTACGAGTTTTTATTAGAGGAAGCAAGGGAGGAAATTCATACACTAAATGAAATCTTAGATAGAGAATCGAAGCTGGCCTTCAGGAGAATTCAAAAATTTAAGACGCTTATTTTTGCCTTTGATGAATATGTATCTAAAAAAAATTTGCAACAACAAGCTATCCAAACAAAATTCATCCGTGAAAACATAGAAAAAGTCGAGGAACATTACCGACATATCTCGAAAAATACAGAAACCCTTCAAAATCGGCATCGAAAAGATAGGGTTTTTCATAAGTCTTTTTCTGAAATTGAATTAGATGTAGAATACTACGAAAAAATTCTTTCCCTTCTTGTTTAATTCCTACGCACTTCCGAAGGAACTTTGCATCTCGGAGAGAACTCTTTGCATCTCGGAGAATTAAAAGGCCAACTAAAAAAATAGTTGCCTTATGCCATCAGGATGCCTGAGGCCCTTCGATTAAGTAAACACTCCCTACTTTTGATTAATTATGGAATCTCTGAATGTAAGATTCTTGTTTTGTCCAAAATAAATTGCTCTTTTGCAAAAATTTTCGTTTTTACTACGTCTTTTGGAATAGGTATCAGCTTATGAAACTTGCACGAAATCTTATTATATTTATTTTTATTACCTTTGGAACCATTCAATGTACCTCATGGCCTTCTTTAATCTTCATGCTTTTAGGAGGTGGAGGCGGAAAAGGAGGGATTATTTTTTTACCGCCGGGTAATAGTCCAAGTTCAACCGAAGCCGGTAAGGATTCCACGTCTCCACTTGTTCCCTCTACCGGAACCGGCACAGGAACCAATACGGGAACAGGGACCGGAAACGATACAAATACTCCAACAGGAACAGGGACCGGAAGCGATACAACGACTCCAACAGGAACAGGAACCGGCACACCTACCGGTCAAACAGCCTCCATCCCGGCTATTCAATCCAGTTCTACAAAACAGGGAAGCGGTTCTTATACAGTAGGTTCTCTTCTTGAAATTGAGCTTCATTTCTCAGAACCGGTTCAGGTTTCCGGAACTCCGAGTATCAAATTAAATAATGGCCAAACAGTTTCTTATTCATCCGGTTCGGGAACCAATTCCCTTATTTTTTCCTATACCGTAGCCAGTCTGGACGATATTGTAGGTCTGGATCTTTCAAGTTCTTCTTCTCTTTCTTTAAATGGAGGTAGTATAAAAAATCTCGACTCTTCCCTCGATGCAAGCCTCTCGGTTCCCAGTCCGGGTTCTGCGAATTCTATCAGCGGACAGGAGAATATTATCATTGATACCTTACCTCCTACTATTTCTAATATTAGCAGTACAAACATTAACGGATCTTATGGTCAGGGAAGTAAGGTAAATATCCAGCTTACTTTTACAGAAGCAGTTACTGTTAATAACAATTCAGGCACTCCTTTTTTAACCTTAAATACTTCTCCGACAATCGCTAATGCGAGTTATGTATCCGGTTCCGGTACTAATACATTATTTTTTACTTATATTGTTTCCAATGGAGAAAATTCATCCGACCTGGATGTCACTTCCCTTATTTTAAATGGTAGCAGTATAGTGGATGAGGCCGGTAATAATGTTCTTCTGAGTCCTTTTCCCTCCGGGGGTTCTAATTCTTTATCTTATAATCATAATATTTTGATTAATACAATCGTTCCCGGTATTAGCTTTTTAAGCGGAAGTTCTAGTGGTCTTGAATCTGTAAGCTCTGTGTCTCTGGAAGTAAAACTTTCTGAAGCCTCTCTCATCGAAACTTCTGTCGTATTTTCCGTGAGTGCTGGAACCGCTTCCGGCAATGGTATTGATTATACTTTAAATTCCGGCACTCTTACTTTTCAACCCGGTGAAACCAGTAAAACCATTACTTTCTCTGTTATAGATGATTCGATTTATGAAACCAATGAAACGATTGTAATTTCTTTAAGTTCTTTTTCCAACCTGGCTCCCGGTAATTTTATAGACCATACGTATTCAATTTTGAATAATGATCCTGCTCCCGAAATTTCTTTTATGTTACCATCTTCAAATGGTTCTGAATCGGTGAATACGGTTATGATTCCTGTAAATGTAATGGGTAATACAGCTCTCGGTTCGAATGTTTCTTATACCATCAGCGGCGGTTCGGCTACCGGCTCCGGAACAGATTACACTCTAAGTTCCGGCACTTTACTATTCAACCCGGGTGAAACTTCTAAGAACATTGTCCTTGCTATTACCAACGATACTCTTTCTGAGTTAGATGAAACCATCGAGATTACTTTATCCAATCCAAATAATGCAAGTCTGGGTGCTAATACAGCTTTTACTTATACGATCAATGACAATGATGCACCACTGCTTGCTTTTGATTCTACCTCTGCCTCCGATTCCGAAGCGAACACTTCTGTGAATATTCCCGTTTCCTTAACAGGGCCTCAGTCGGCAAGCGTGACTGTAAACTACTCTGTAACAGCAGGAACTGCAAGCGGTTCCGGCACGGACTATACTCTGAGAGATGGAACTCTGACTTTCAGTGCAGGTGAAACGACTAAGAACATAACTCTTGCTATCACGAATGATACTCTCTCCGAGTTAGATGAAACCATCGAGATTACTTTATCCAATCCGACTAATGCAAGTCTGGGTGCGAATACAGCTTTTACTTATACGATTCAGGATAACGATGCCCCACTGCTTGCTTTTGATTCCACCTCAGCCTCCGGTTCCGAAGCAACTACTTCTGTGAATATTCCCGTTTCCTTAAGCGGCCCTCAGTCGGCAAGCGTAACTGTAAACTACTCTGTTACAGCAGGAACTGCCAGCGGTTCAGGCACGGACTATACTCTGAGCGATGGAACTCTGACTTTCAGTGCAGGTGAAACGACTAAGAACATAACTCTTGCTATCACGAATGATACTCTTTCTGAGCTGGATGAAACCATCGAGATTACTTTATCCAATCCAAATAATGCAAGTCTGGGTGTTAATACAGCTTTTACTTATACGATTCAGGATAACGATGCACCGCAACTTGCCTTTGATTCAAGCTCTGCCTCCGGTTCCGAAGCAACTACTTCTGTGAATATTCCCGTTTCCTTAACAGGGCCCCAGTCGGCAAGCGTGACTGTAAACTACTCTGTAACAGCAGGAACTGCCAGCGGTTCCGGCACGGACTATACTCTGAGCGATGGAACTCTGACTTTCAGTGCAGGTGAAACGACTAAGAACATCGTCCTTGCTATCACGAATGATACTCTTTCTGAGTTAGATGAAACCATCGAGATTACCTTATCCAATCCAAATAATGCAAGTCTGGGTGCGAATACAGCTTTTACTTATACGATTCAGGATAACGATGCCCCACTGCTTGCTTTTGATTCTACCTCAGCTTCCGGTTCCGAAGCTACTGTTTCTGTAAATATTCCCGTTTCCTTAAGCGGCCCTCAGTCAGGTGCTATATCTATAGACTATGCTATCAGCGGCGGTTCGGCTACCGGCTCCGGAACAGATTACACTCTAAGTTCCGGCACTTTACTATTCAACCCGGGTGAAACGA
>JACKPC010000009.1:65000-70117 GCA_024233835.1 Leptospiraceae bacterium | reverse complement strand
ACAAGTCGCAGGAAAGGGGGAAGGCAGTGCTTGGGTCGCTTGATGTTGTATAGAAATTTGGGAAGGGATACTTATGTTTAAAAATATACAGGAAAATGAATATTATAAGAAACTAAAAGAGTTTATCTTCGAGCCTTCTTTTTTGAAGAAAGCTGAGCATGAACTTCTTTTGAACCGGCCCTATCTTCATGGCACACATTCTCTGTCTTACATATACCGTGCTCTTCTCTGGATTCCTTTTTATATACCAGCTATGTTTCTTTTCGAAGTAGAAGGCTTTTTGTATTTTGTCTTATTTTCCTATTTCTTAAATACCGGTATCTATCTCGTTCGTAATTTTATATCGGATGCAAAAGACTCTATAGAAATGCAAAATACCCTTGTGTTGGTTCTCAGTGTTTTCTTTTCACTTTCTTTTGCTCTGCTTTCGGGATTTTTATTTGTCTTCCTGAAGTCATTCCTGATTGATAATGGCACAGTCCAGTATGAGTTTTTAAGTTTCATATCCTTTGATGGGGAGACATTTCTATTAAGCTGGAAATCCTTTATGAATGTTTTCTTTCTTCTGAACCCGTTTATTTGTGGACTTATCCTTGTAAGTTCGAGGATAAAGTATTCAAACCATAGTGGAGTTAGAGTCACAAGCATAACTACTTTTATTACAATAAATGTGGTATTGAGTGCTTATATGATCATCCTTACAATGGACGCACAGAAATATAATAGTTCCTATTATATTGTGGGTATTGTATTTCTTTTTTTCTTAACAGTCGGGTTTAACTTTTTAAAACGCTATTCTTCTGTGGCTGTACTTGGAAATAGTCTTCTTCTCATCTGGAGCTCACCTGCCATATTACTTTCTTATGTGGAGTTATTTCATCGAGATCTGGAGAAGCTGATTTATGTTTGTCTTCTTTCCGTCCTGACAACTTTTATAGTGCAGGTTCTTCTTGCCCGTCTTTTAGAAAGACAGAAATATCTTCCCCGAAAGAATTGAGGTTTTCCCTCAGGGCGTGGGTTAATCCACGCCCTGAGGGAAACACACCCCGGAACCGGTTGCTGAGCCTGTCGAACCACAGCACAGAGAAGGACATTTTTTCTGTAATCTATCTCAAGGAAAAAGAGAAGATTATTCTCTCGGGAGAGTTTGATAGTTGTCTGCCATACACAAAAACCGGAACCCCTAAACTTGAACCGGAACAGGCTATATAAGGAAATCCTTTTAAATGATGAAGAACTGAAACAAAGCAGTATCGAGGTCTATGTGGAATATACAGAAGGAGAGACAAAACATCACCTTGTGAGAGAAGTGAAGTTTTGATCCCTGGCTTCGGTGTTTGGGGAATGATGCGAAGCGAGAAGGGGAACTGAGGTAAGGCAGTAAAAAGTCGGACAGGCTTTAAAAGGGTGTTTGTAGCTTACTTCCACCCTACAGAGGGATTTAAATTTTAACAGGCGTTTTGTGATATTGCCTTTTTTAATCGTAGAACATCCCTTATGTTTTCCGGAAAAAAATAAGGTCTTAAAAAAAATGTTTTAATTACTCTTGAATTTATTCAAAGCATTTTTCAATTTGAATAAATGACCCTGCGTCATAACTTTAGTATTTATAAAGGGATAAAGATGAAATATTTTTTAGATAGCGCCAAAATTGATGAGATCAAATATGCCTATGAGAACTGGGGAATTGATGGAGTTACCACCAACCCAAAACACATTAAAACTTCAGGAAAACCTTTTTACAGTGTAATTCGTGAAATTGGAGAATACTTTGAAGGAACTGAGGTTCCTGTTTCGGTAGAAATCAATCCAACTCTTACCGAAAAAAAAGACATGATAGAGATGGCCAAAAAACTCGCCGCTCTTTCTCCAAACTTTGCCATCAAAATTCCTTGCACCGAACAGGGTTTATCAGCAGCCAAAGCCTTAAATGATGATGGGATTAAGACAAATGTAACCCTCGTTTTTACAGCCAGTCAGGCCATACAGGTAGCCCGAATCGGCTCCAAATTTTGCTCTCCTTTCATCGGCTGGGGTGAAACAAACGGTGAGTTTACTCTCGATACTATCGGTAGAATCATGGAAATCTATAAGAACTACCAGTATAAAACCGAAGTCATTACTGCTGCTGTTCGAAATGGTAAGCAATTAGCTGAGGCTGCCCTCTATGGATCCGACATTGCTACTGCCGGCTTTGATGTGTTTAAAGATAGTTTTTTCAGTCCCTATACAGGCTTCGGAAACGACATTTTCATTAACGCCTGGAAAGAAACCGATACTTCGGAAACCTGAGTCAGGAAAAATTTAAGATGAAAAAAATTGGTTTTATAGGTCTCGGGATTATGGGTGAGTCCATGTGTGACAGGATCATTCAAGTTGGGAAATTTCCCTGCTCTGTTTTTGATGTAGATCCTGCTAAAGTTGAGAAGCTTGTTGAAAAAGGAGGCATAAAAGCTGAATCTATCTCCGACATAGCCAACTTTGCTACACATATCATCCTGATGGTCCCCAATGATGAAAGCGTACGATCAGTTTTCAATTCACTTCTCCCGGTAGTAAAACCGGGAACGACAATTATCGACATGAGTACAATCTCACCGAATACCTCTCGTGAACTGGCTCTGAAAGTTCAAGAAAAAGGCTGTACCATGTACGATGCTCCTGTAGTTAAAAGTAAACCGGCAGCAATCAGCGGTGATCTGGGGATTTATGTAGGCGGAGACAAAGAAGGTCTCGATGATATTCGACCCATATTGGAATGCATGGGGAAAAACATTATCCATCTCGGAGAAAATGGGGCGGGTTTAACTATGAAGCTCTGTCACAACTCCCTTGTCGCTGAAATCCAGAATGGAGTCAATGAAATGTTGGTTCTGGCTGGCCATTTTGGGATATCTGAAGAAAATTTTGTAAAAGCTATTTCTTACGGCGGAGGACAAAATTTCTACCTTGATGGTAAATGGAAGGCTATCAAGGAAAGGAACTTTTCCCCGGCTTTTCCTTTTGAGCACATGGCCAAAGACATTCAACTCACTAAAAATCTGGCTGAGACTAAGAACCTCCACCTACCGGGTATCGAACAGGTAAACCGGATCTATCAGGAAGGATTGAGAGATAACTTGGGAAGGGAGGATTTTTCGGCCTCCTATAAAGTAGTCGAATTAAAATCCAAACAATAGGTATGAAAACCAATCCGAATACAATATTAGTTTTATTTGTAAGCGTCATCCTTATCGGTTATTTTTTTAAAAGAATCAAAATTTTGCAATTAGAAGATAGCCGTTCAATTATAAATCTAATCTTGTATTTTACCTTACCGGCAGTTGTATTAAAAACATTCTATAAAGCAAGCTTAAGCTTTTCTTTGCTACTTATTTTTTTAGCAAGTCTTGGTTTTGGAATTATGATGACAATTGCCGGTATATTTCTTTTCAAGAATCATCTAAAAAAAAATAAGAAAGGTCTTTTAATTTCTTCCTGTATCGGTTTTAATATAGGTTTATTTGCCTATCCTTTCGTGCAGGCATTCTGGGGTCGGGAGGGATTGCTAAATATTGCGATGTTTGATTTGGCGAATGCATTTGTTGTCTTCGGAGCTTCTTACGCAGTAGCTGCTATCTATTCCCCGAATACAAAAGAAATAAGCTATGCCTATATCGCCAAAAAACTATTACTTTTTGTTCCCCTACAGTCTTATATGCTGGCTATTTTATTTGTATTTATGAATGTTACCTACCCGGACATTATCTTAGATTTTATAGATATTGTTTCAAAAGCAAACACAGTCCTTGTGCTTCTGGTAATAGGAATGTTTTTATCCTTCAAAATTGAAAAACAAACTTTCATTGAAACACTCAAAGTTTTAAGTCTTAGATACACACTCGGAATGATTACAGGAGTTTTACTGTATATTTTTTTAAACGAGCCTAAAGCTATTAAAAACACAATTGCTCTCGGTTTGATCTTACCTGTGGGGATGTCAGCTATTCCTTACTCGGTATTATTTGATTATGATAGGGAACTGGCCGGTACGCTTGTGAATATCAGTAATGTCCTGAGTTTTATTCTGATGTGGGTACTTATTACGTTTTTATAATAGGATTATATTTTGGAAAAACAGGAAAGAGAAGTAAAATTTCATAATTTACTTGCATACGGAATTGGAGATTTATACGGAGGAGGGGCCTTTACTCTTATCGGACTCTACCTGATGTTTTTTTTAACCAATACAGTCGGCTTACCCGGAACTCTGGCCGGATTAGTATTTGGCCTGGGCCGCGTTTGGGATGCTATTACTGACCCGGCCATGGGCTACATATCGGATAAAACACGGTCTCGATTCGGAAGAAGAAGGGTTTATTTTCTGATAGGAGTTATCCCGGTAGCCCTTTCCTTACTACCTATGTGGCTGATTCCTTTTTCTAAGGATACCAATCATTATTTTATTTTTATATATTATCTTTTGAGTTATATGCTTTTTAATACGGTATATACGATACTTATTACTCCTTACTCAGCTCTGAATGCAGATATGACATCAGATTACAAAGTAAGGGCCAGACTATCTGGTTTTCGCATGGGTTTTTCCCAGGTAGCTTCTTTGATTTCGGGTGTTGTGGCACCTTTAATTTTAAAACAATATAATAATTCCGGTGAAGGCTATTTCTACATGGCCTTATATTTTGCAATTTTTTATGCTCTAATCTGGTTACTGGTTTTTATAGGAACCTTTGAAAGAGAAAATATTGTTTTTGAAAGCCGAGCTGAATTGAAACTTAAGGATATTATAATAAACTTTTTTTCTACACTCAAGAACCGATCCTTTCGAATGCACCTCGGTATGTATATCTTTGCCTTTATATCTCTCGATGCTATCAACTCTATTTTATTCTTTTATTTAAACTATTACCTGCATACTCCCGACCTCAAACCTATTGCCACGGCTGCTCTGTTCGGTTCGGAAGTGCTGGTGGTTGGTATTTACATTTACATTGCGAATCAAATCGGAAAGGCTCGCTCTTTTCGGATAGGACTTTTTATCGCCATCCTCGCATTTATACTTTTGAACTTCTTAACTCCCGAAAATGCAAACTTATATACCGTTGTTTTCTTTTTTG
>JACKPC010000009.1:0-60000 GCA_024233835.1 Leptospiraceae bacterium | reverse complement strand
AATCAAGTCCTATACAATTAATGAATATGTTTATGGCCTTGAAGTGAAAGCGGGTAAAGATTTTACTTATGGACTCTCAGATTTTAGAGAATAAAGGTACTTATGGATAATGAAATATTAAGAAAAGCAAGAAAAAATGATAACTTAAAAGTTGTTCTGGTAGGAGCAACTAACGATAGGAAAAAATTTGGAAATATTATCTTTCGAAATTTAAAAGATAAAGACGTCGAGGTATTTCCTATAAATCCAAAAGCCAGTACAATTGAAGGACATCCCGTTTATCATAAGCTTTCAGAGATAGAGTCCTACGATATTATAAACATTGTGATTCCGCCTAAGTATGCATTTATCTTTATTAAAGAGGCTGTAGAGAACGGGCATGATAATTTCTGGCTTCAGCCGGGTGCTGAAAGCCCTGAAATTCTTGAGTTTTTAACCGCAAATGGAAAAAAATTTGTATATCAAGAATGTATTATGGTAGAAGTCCCCGGAGGACAATATGCCCAGAAATGAGTTTTTTGATTCCTTGCTTCAAGAGATTGAGGATAATGAGGATGGTAATTTTCAGATTCGTAATGAGGGAGGCTTTGCCGTACTTTCTGTTTCCAAACCCGGAAAAAATGGAAGGAGAATCGAATTAAATGAAGTAACGAATCGTTTAAGACTTTTCGGGATTGAAAAATATGATGAGAAGCAGGTCTCTCTTATTGTTAAGCAGGCTGAAAATAAAGAATATCGCATTGCAGAATGGAAAGGTGGAAAACCTGAGGATTCCCTGATTGAAATGGATGTGAATCCTGATGGAATGAAAGCTTACCTGAGAATTTTACCTCCGAAACATGGAGGCAAATTACAAACAAAGGCAAGTCTCCTGAAAAGTCTCAATGATGCCGGGATTAAATATGGAATTAAGGAAGACAATCTTGATTTACTTATACGGAATCAGGTTTTTTTTTCCAGAACTCTGGTAGCCGAAGGAACTCCTCCCGGCGAAACAAAGCATGGTTATATTAAGGTACATTTTGAGTCTAATGGAAAACCTTCTCTTACCGAGGATTTTTCGGGCAGAGTGGATTTAAAAAACGTTGGTTTTATCCAGACGGTTAAAAAAGGAGAGCTTCTGGCTGAGAGAGTTCACCCGGAGAAAGGAGAATCCGGAATGGATGTTTTCGGAAAAGAATTACCCAGTCCGGAAGGAACCAGACCCCCCTGGAGGTTAGGCGATAATTGTCAACTGTCGGAAGATGATGAGAAACTGTATTCAAAAATTGATGGAAGACCGGTTTTAGGAAGAGATGGATCCATTCGAGTTGATGAAGTTTGCCTTTTAAACAATGTTGATTATTCTACCGGGAATGTGGATTTTCCGGGCACAATTATTGTAGAAGGCAGGATTGCGGACGATTTCAAGCTCAGTACCAGGGGTTCTTTAATAATTAAAAAGAGTGTGGGAAGAGTTTTTCTTTCGGCAGATGGAGATATAGTTCTAAATGGAGGCGTAATGGGGAAAGGAGGAGGAAGTATTGAGTCTAAAGCCGATATTTACGCCAAGTTTTGTGAGCAAGCTTATCTGAAAGCCACTAAATCGATTTTTATTCATGAGGCCTCCATGCATTCCCGGCTGGTTGCCGGAGAGAATATTGTGATCCAGGGAGGAAGAGGAGAGTTTATCGGTGGAGAAGCTATTGCCGGAAAGTCCATTATTGTTGGAAAATTGGGTGCGGTTGTCGAAACAAAAACCTCTCTATATGTGGGTATCCCCCCGGAAAGACTGGACGAACTGGAGAAGCTTAAACAGGAAGCTGCCAAACAAACAGATTTTTTAGATAGAATCCGTAAAAATCTCTTCTCTTTGACAGAAACATCTAATAAAAGAGAGCTGGATGCAGAAGAAAAAATCTTTCATAAAAAACTTCAAATTGCAGAGAAGAATCTCAGTGTAAAATTAAACGGGATATTGGAGCAGCACGAAGAACTGCTAAATTCCTTTGAACCATCCAAGGAAAATTGTGTGGAAATTGAAAAGTCCATGCATCCGCGAGTTACGATTAATTTTGGAAAGAATAAAATCTTTCATTCCGAACTCAGAACCTATGATGGAAGGAACTATATATACCTTGCAGATGACATGCTGCCTATTTTAACGAGTGTTCCTCCGAAAAAGCCAAAAAAAGATAAGGAAAAGAAATAAATCATCCCCTCGGATGGTGCTTTTTATGAACTTCTTTTAGAGTTTTATTGGCCATCTGGGTATAGATCTGGGTGGTTGAAATATCGATATGGCCTAAAAGTTCCTGAACGGCACGCAAATCGGCATGATTTTCTAAAAGATGAGTAGCAAAAGAATGCCTCAGGGTATGAGGGGTTACTTTTTTCTTAATATTAGTTCTTTTTAGATAATCATTAAGAAGCCGCCAGACAGACTTTCGGTTGATGAAAGAGCCTTTCTTGGATACAAATAGATAATCACAGGAACGACTTTTTAAAATTTCCGGTCGGCTTTTGTCCAGGTATTTCTTTAAAATTTCCAGAGATTTCTCTCCAAAAGGAACAAGTCTTTGTCGTCCTCCTTTTCCTTCTACGATAAGGGTCATAGAATTTAGATCCAGATCCTCCATCCTCAGGTTACAGGCCTCTGAAATTCGCAGTCCGGAAGAATATAGAAGTTCAAAAATACACTTATCCCGTAGCTCGTAGGGATTGTCTTCGTTCAATTTATTAAAAAGACTTTCGATTTCTTCGAGTGTGAGGTGGTCCGGGATGGCTCTCAAAACTTCCGGAGTTTCGATTTTGTCAGTGGGATTGTAGTCAATTTGTTTGTCGTCTTTTAAATACTTGTAAAACTGGCGAATCGCTACTACTTCACGCGCCAGGGTTTTGGAAGATACTTTTCGGTCTTTTTCTTTGACCAAAAATTGCATAATATGGTCAGCCTGAACATCAAGAAAATCAACCTGTTCTTGATCTAAAAAATTTTTAAATTTATTTAGATCGTAGCCATAGGAGTTTATCGAGTTTTCACTCAAACCCTTTTCTATGGATAAGAATTCCTGAAAATTATGAAGTAGATTACCCTTAGCACTCACTATGTTTTGACTCTCACTGCTGGAATTGGTTTATTTATAGAATCGGTTAAATGTCGATTTCTTTTTTTAACTTTTTTTAGGATTCTATCCATACTTCGACGATATTTTTTATGGGACATAAGCATTATAATACCAACTAACTAACTATATGATTGCCAAATATATAATTAGTTTTTGAATTGGCAAGCTTTTTTTATGTCCCTTTTATTTAAGTCTTTTCAGGAAAGCTATAGGTTTTAATTTGAAGTAAATTGATTGATTATAGGCTCTTGAATGAAGAATATTTTTTTTGCTTTCATTATTTTTTTGTTTTGGACACTTACTGTTTTCCCGGGTCCTCACAACGGTCTTCCACGCGAGCTAAGACCTTCCGGAATACATAGTCCACGCCTGGCTATTGAAAAGTTTGCGAGCTTATGCAAAAAAGCTGAATATACAAAAGCTGCTTATTTTTTAGACTTAAGAAAATATCCCGCTTCAAGACATAAAGAACTTGGTGAAAATATTGCAAGGAAGATTTGTTATTTGTTTCATCAAAGATTTTCAATCGATATTGATTCTTTATCAAATGAGAAAGATGGAGATTTGAATGATGGGATTAAGTATAGAGATATCATTGGCTATGTTGTAGATAATGATAAGGAAATTTCCTTACAGGCTACTAAATTTATTTCTTACGGAGAAGTGATCTGGGTTTTTTCTACAGATACGGTAAGCTTATCAGAGACTATGTATGAAACCTATGGACCAAATATATATAGACGTTTTTTTCCTGAAATTCTCTTTCAGCAGCAAATGCTGGGTTTACAATATTGGCAATGGATAATATTACCTTTTGCATTTATACTTTCTATTCTTTTTGGTTTTTTGATTACAGTTATATTTTATAAATTAATTCGTTATCTTCTGGATTGGACAACAAATGAATGGGATAATCACTTATTTCTGACCATTAATCGTCCTTTGAGATTATTTTTTATTTTACTTGTATTAAGTTTTTCTTTAGAACTCTTATACCTTCCGCGTTATATTGGAAAAGGTTTTTATTCTATTTTACAATCTCTACTTATCATCGTTTCCACCTGGATATTAATTCAGTTTATGAATTTTATTTCCCTGATACTGGAAGATCGTTTGAATTTGAAAGGGAAAGAGAATGAAGTTACTGTTAGAGCAGCAAAAACACAGCTTATCCTTATAAGAAGAGTATTAAATATTTTTATAGGGATCCTGGGAGTCTCCCTGGTCTTTTTTCAATTTGACGCGGTTCGAAAAGTGGGTATGTCGCTTTTAGCTTCAGCTGGAGTGGCGGGTATCGTTATTGGTCTCGCAGCTCAAAAGTCAATTGCCTCTATTCTTTCGGGGATTCAATTGGCCATGACAAGGCCGATTCGTATTGGAGATACCTTAATTGTATCCGGAGAATACGGTACAGTGGAGGAAATTAACCTGACTTTTGTGGTTTTAAAGGTCTGGGATGAAAGGCGGTTGATTATTCCAATAAATCATTTTTTAGAGAAAAACTTTGAAAACTGGACTAAGGTTTCTTCTGACTTAAAAGGCACTGTGGTTCTTTATGCAGACTATACGGTTCCTATTCCTGAACTGAGAAACGTATTTGAAACTTTTTTATCTACTCAAGAAAATTGGGATAAACGAGTATGTGGTTTACAAGTTACGGATATATTGGAAAATTCTCTACAGCTTCGTTTTTTAATGTCGGCAGAAAATTCGTCTAAACTCTGGGATTTGCGTTGCAATGCACGTGAGTATATGATATCTTTTTTACAGGAACTGGATTCAGGAAAATACCTTCCTAAAAAAAGAGTGAAGTTAGAATCCGAAAAGCCTGAAAAAAAGGGTTTAATTTCTAAAGGGATAGAGAAATTAAGAAAGGAAGTATAGGGTTTGACTTATGTGGAATTATGAAAATTTTCGAAAACAGGCGCAGGAACATATCAATCAGGGAGATTGGACCGGAATGGAAACATTGCTCCGGGAAGCTGATGAAACCTTTTTACAGGAACAGAATAGACTTTTGGAGAGTGAAGAACGTTTTCGTATAATTTTTAAAGAAGATAAAAGTGTAAAACTTCTAATTGATTCCGGCACTGGTCAAATCGTGGATACAAACCCTACAGCCTGTGATTTCTATGGCTATTCGTATGAAGAACTTTTGCAACTTCGTATACAGGATATTAATATTCTTTCTTTTGATGAAGTAAGGAGAGAAATGGCATTTGCGAAAGACCATAAAAAGAACTTTTTTCACTTCAGGCATCGTTTGAAAGATGGGAATATTCGGGAAGTGGAGGTAACCTCTAACCCGATTCGAATAGCAGGTAAAGATTACCTCTTTTCCATAATATATGATATTACGGAAAAAATAAAATTTGAGAAAGACAAACAGGAAAAGGAGGAACTCTATCAGTTGGTTATAAATACCGCCGCAGAAGGTTTTTGGATGATAAATGCAGAGCAAAAGACCATAGAAGTGAATCAGGCACTATGTGATATGCTGGGCTATAGCAAGGAAGAACTTTTAGGTCACTCCCCTCTGGATTTTGCGAATTCGGAAAGTTATAAAACTATTAAAGAACAATTAGAGAAAATTTCGTCTACGCGACATCGAGCTTACAGGCAGGATTTGGTAAAGAAAAGTGGAGATATTTTTCCTGCTTTTTTTCATGCCAGTACTATTACCGATGATGCAGGAAAAATTATTAATTCATTTGCTTTTGTTTCTGATGTTTCAGAGAGAGATGAAGTTGAAAAAAAATTACAGACCGCTAAGGACCAGGCAGAGCAGGCAAATATGGCAAAGAGTATTTTTCTTGCCAACATGTCTCATGAGATAAGAACTCCTTTAAATTCCGTGATAGGTTTTGCAGATCTCTTAGATAAGAGGATTGAAGACTCGGAACAGAAAAGTTATATTCAGGCTATCAAATCAAGTGGAAGGGTTTTGTTGAGTTTAATCAATGATATCCTGGATTTTGCTAAAATCGAATCCGGACGAATGCATATACAGGAAGAAGATGTAAATCTTTTGGATCTTTTAAATGATTTACAGGAAATATTCCTTCCAAAGGTACATTCTAAAAAGTTAGATTTTCTTCTGAAAATACCGGAAAAATTACCCCTATTCGTATTGGATAAAATAAGGGTTCGGCAGGTATTATTTAATCTTATTTCTAATGCAGTGAAGTTTACTGAAAAAGGAAGCATAAATGTACAAGCTGAATTCTATGAGGAAAATAAGGAATTATGTATCAAAGTAAAAGATACAGGAATTGGTATTCCAAAAGAGAAATGGGAAAGTATATTTGATGTTTTTAGACAGCAGGATGAGGCTGATTCCCGAAAATATGAGGGTTCAGGACTCGGCCTATCTATTAGTAAGAAATTAATAGAAATGATGAAGGGTTCTATTGAGGTAGAAAGTGAAGTAGGCAAAGGGAGTGAATTTTCTATAAGGTTTTTCAATCTATCAGTAAAACCGAATAGAGGTAATTTACAATATAGTGGTGATATTAATAGTATAAAATTTAAAAAGTCAAAAGTTCTTATTGTTGATGATGTCGATATGAACCGTCATTTACTTTCTAAATTTTTAGAAAAACGAAATATTCAAACTTTTGAAGCCGGGAATGGACTGGAGGCTATTGAAATAGCTCAAAGGGAAGTTCCTGAGGTAATTCTTATGGACCTTCGTATGCCCGGAATGGATGGATACGAAACGGGGCGAAGAATTCGTGCGATTTCCGAGCTTGAATTAAAACCGATGATTGCTATTACCGGCTCTACTATTGATAAGAATGAAAAAGGTATACAGTTTGATGCCTTTATTAATAAACCAGTTCAATTGAAAGATGTAATATTGGAACTTAGTAAGTTTTTACCTTATGAAAAAATCGAATTGATGGATAATCAAAAAATGGAAGGAGGATTTGGTTCGAAAGAGAATAATATACGAGCCTTACAAGAAATACGTTCCGGATTACTTTCTGAATGGGAGAAAATTAAAAAGCGTCAATCCATCTCAGATGTGAAATCATTTGCACAGGGAGTTTGTGAGCTGGGTAAAAATTATACAATACCTATTCTAACTCAGTATGGAAATACTCTTTTGGATGCAATTAAATCTTTTGATATACAGGAGATAAAACGTCGAATAAGTGATTTTCAAGGTATTGTGAATGATCTAGAAAGGGAAGTGGAATTATAATGAAGGATGATTTAATAGAAAAAGCCAGTATATTAGTTGTAGATGATGTTCCGAGAAACATCCAGGTTGTGGGGTATCTATTGCAGGAAAAAGGTTATGAGATTGAGTTTGCTACTTCCGGAGAAGAAGCCCTGGATTGGTTATCTACTAAGGATTTTGACTTAATATTACTTGATATCATGATGCCCGGAATGGATGGTTTTGAGGTTTGTAGGAAGTTGAAAGACATTGAAAGAAATCATGATATCCCGGTGGTTTTCTTAACAGCCAAAAGCGATTCGGACAGTATTGTGAAAGGATTTTCTGTAGGTGGTGTGGACTATATTACTAAACCTTTTTTAAGTGAAGAGTTGATTGCGAGAGTAGAAACGCATATTCGGTTGCGAAAACAAAAAATTGAACTTGCTGAAATTAATGCAACAAAAGACAAATTTTTCTCCATAATTTCACATGATTTAAAGAATCCATTTAATGCTATTATTGGTTTTACAGATCTATTATTAAATGAATATAGGTCTATGTCACCCGAACAATTAGAAAATTATATCCATTATATTTACCAGGGAGCTAAAACTGCATTTGACTTGTTAAATAATCTTTTAGTATGGTCCAGATCTCAAACCGGAAGGCTTGAGTATAAACCCTGGAATTTTTCACTCGGAGATGCTGTAAAGGAAGTTCTGGAGCTATATTACGATAGTACGGAAAAGAAAAATATTACTTTAAAAAATAGAATTCCCAAAGAAGTGCGGGTTTATGCAGATAGGGAAATGGTATCTACGATTATTCGAAACCTTGTTTCGAATGCTATAAAATTTACTCCGAAGGGAGGAGAGATTTATGTGGATTATAAAATCCTGGATGTAAACTGTCTTGAAGTTTCTGTTTCAGATACAGGAGTAGGTATTGCTCAGGATAAGATTAACAACATATTTCGTTTGGATAGAGGATATAGTACCAGAGGTACTGAAAAAGAATCGGGAACGGGACTGGGTTTGATTTTATGTAAGGAATTTGTTAGAAAGCATGGTGGAGAAATGCAGATTGAGAGTAAGGAGGGTAAGGGGAGTATTTTTAGATTTACCCTTTGCGCAGAAAAAAATTAAAAATTTCCTAAATTAGTTTTGTCCTATCGGCGGAAAACTGAGTAATTGTTTAAATTGAAAGTGCAGATATTCGCTGAGCATTGGTTTTCGGTAATAAAAATGAGTGTCGTTGTGTAAAATAACCTGCCAGGTGCTTATGGTGGTTTCAGGCATTGGAGTTTCTTCTGTTAAAAAGATTTTTAAGTTTTCACCGGGACTACTCAATATTTCCTGCTTTACCCAATAAGGTTTAGGATTACTTCTCTTTTTTAAAAGGAGAACCTCTCCCTCTTTTTCTTGAATTAGGATGAAATGGTCTTTCCATTCTCCTTCTGCTTTTAACCAATCGGAATAATATCTTTTTGTGATATGGAAGGATTTCTTCGCACTGTAGTGGTTTGCATAAAACCCGGGTCTGCTTGTAAGGCTTGTTTTCTTCACTGAAAATCGTTTTTCCCCTATATCTTTAAAGAAAAGAATATAACGGTTAAATAAAAAAAGGCTGAGAAAGATTAGTAAAAGGTATAATGTCTTTTTAAGAGGCATAGGTTTTTTAAAGAGTGTTTTTTCGTATGTAAGAATCAAGAAACAAATTTAAAATATAGAAAAAATTCTGCTTTCCATAAAATCCTCAAGTTCCAAACTTTGACTGTGGAAGATAGGATCGACATCTATTTAAAAAGAAGTTTTTTACATTTCAAAAAAAGAAGATTACAGATAAATGCAGAACGTGTGAAGTATGAAGATAAAGAAATTTTATCTGAAAACGCAAAAGCGATCCGTTATGGAATCATGCAAATCTATGTTAACGGTATTAAAACGAATCGAATTTATGAAATTGAAATAGAAGATGAAAATTCTAAAAAGCTTAGAATCAGCTTTCAATCAGTAAGAATGTTCGGCAAAAATAAGGATATGGAGGAAACCTATTTTTCTATTATCGAAGCTTTATGGGAGTCTGTTACCTACAAGCTATTTAAAAAGAATTTGGATGCGTTGTATGAAGGAAAGTCAGTTAAATTAGCAAGTGTTGAAATTTCTCCTTCCGGCTTAAAAATGAGCGTTAGGCGCTGGTTTAAAAAAGAAGAACATTTTGTGGAGTGGAAAGATTTAAGGAAAAGTGTAGGGGAAGGTTACTTGAATATTCAATCTTCTGTAAATAAAAAAGTGAAACTTTCTTTACAGCTACAGAAGCAATGGAATGCGGTAGTTTTGTCTGCTATCCTTGACTATTTGTGGGAAGAAGGAAGGGCCTATCAATTAGATGAGATGCATCGACGATTTTAAGTAGAATGCAGAAAGTTTTATTATTACAGTTACCGATTATTCCACCTGCTTATTATGCTACAACGGGGAATGTTCCATTGGCGGCCGCCTGTCTTCTTGTCTCAGCGTTAAAACAGGGTCTTGATAAGAAAAATTATCAATTTGAAATATTAGATCTGGATATTATGGATAAAGAGGGTGATGAAAAGATCCTGAATACCATATTAAAAAAAGATCCTTCTTATCTTGCTTTCTCTTTATACCTTTGGAATTCCGAAAGAAGTCTCTATATTGCTCGTGAAGTAAAAAAGAATAAAAAAGATGTGGTTATTATAGTAGGAGGGCCGGAGGTCAATCTGGATAATCCTCATATTTTTAAGAATAACTGTATTGATTACTATGTGGAGGGGGAAGGGGAAGTAACCTTTTCTAAACTATTAGAAGAATTGTATCAAGGAAATAAAATGCCTTTGCTCCCCGGTTTATATTACCCCGGTATGTCTATTTCAGATTTTCGATCTTATATCCCTGATTTTTTATTGAGTGAATATCCATCTCCCTATCTGAATTCTGTTTTGCCCGTTCAAGCTTCTATTCCTGTTTACTTAGAAACAGTAAGAGGTTGTAAATCTTCCTGTACCTATTGTTTTTATCCAAAAAGTAGTTCCAGATTACGTTCATTAGAATTATCTGAAATACAAGTCCTTTTGCAAAAGCTTAAGGATTCAGGAGCAAAAGAGCTGGTTTTTTTAGATCCTACATTTAATCACAGACAGTCATTTGAAGACTTATTAGATATGATGAGTTCACTGAATCTTAAGGGACAATGCAATATGTTTGCAGAACTCAGAGCTGAGGGGCTTAATCAAAAGCTTGCCCGTAAGCTTTCGGAGGCCGGATTTACTAAAATCGAAATTGGCCTGCAATCCATAAACACGGAAACTTTAAAGAAAATTCAGAGATATGGTAATCCGAAAAAAGTAGCAGAGGTGGCAAGACTTTTAGAAGAAGAGGGGATGGATTTATTACTGGATTTGATAGTCGGGTTACCCGGTGACACACCTGAGGATGTTTTATCCGGTGTGGATTTTTTTATAGAGGAAGGACTTACGGATTATTTACAAATTTTTCCTCTGTCTGTATTACCGGGGACTGTTATGCGCGGAGAGGCCGAAAAAGAAGGATTGAAATTTTTAGATACTCCACCTTATTATATTCAAAAAACAAAATCTTTTACTTATAAACAAATACAAGAAACTCTTGAAGAAGTAGAATACAGACTTGATTATCGAATCGATGAATATCCGAGACCGCATCTTGTAGATTTTGAATACGGACAATCAGATGTTTATAAAATTAATTATAACGAATATTCAGAAAATATGATGCAATTATTAATAGGACCGGCAAGTTCTCATCATGCTATCTGGTTTACCGGTAAGGATTTATTTTCTCAAAAAGAAAGCATTATCAAAGCCCTGCGAATTCGAAAAGAAATCGATCCGTTTTGTATTCTGGATGTTGTTTTGAATCCTGAAGAAAATTTCCCTTTAGATCTATTGGACTATATAAAAAAAGAATTAGAAACTTATCCTTCTACATACATTAAACGACAATTAGCTTTTCGTGAAGAAGATATGCAACATCGTTTGATTATTTTATTACCCCTGCATCATACTTGTAGTCTGGATTGGGTCCTGGTCTGTATGAACGAAGTCAGGGTTTATAAGGATACCTGGGTATGGGATACCCTGCGTTTTCTTCCTGAATTAGGTATGAGTCTACCGGCTGCCCGGATTTTAGATCCTAAAATTGACAGCGATACCTTCGAGCGTTTAAAGGAAGAAGCTGACCCGGAAGCTATTTCTTTTGCTTCAAGACTTTTGGAAAAGAGATGGACAGCGGAAGTTCTTGGATACGAACGACAGTAAATTGATTTTGATTCCATTTTCCTTTAAACTATGGAATTTTATAAATTTCTTTAACCTGTAACCAGATATTTTCCGGAACTTTTTTGTAGGTATGATCATATTCCGAGCCTATTGGCTCCGGACTGATGTGGAAGGTACCACTTATCGCCGAGCGAAAAACGTGGTATCTTGTTTTTTTGTGAAAGCCGAGATACCAATCAGGTGAAAGAATGATTTTACCTCCCCCTCCGGGCAGATCGTTTACAAATTGAGGTATACCCATTCCCCCTATTTTTCCTCTCATGTATTCAATAATTTCAATGCCTTTTTGTAGGGGAACCCGAAAACCCCTTGAACCCGGAATTAACTCTCCATCATACATATAATAGGCTCTTATACGCATTTCGAGTAGTTTTTTATGTAAAGCTAACATGGCTTCACCTGTATCGTTAATGCCTTTCAAGAGTACGCACTGATTGCCTACATTCACTCCGCATTTTAAAAGTTTTAAAACAGCTTCTTTGGCTTCTTTTGTACATTCCTTTTCGTGGTTAAATTGTGTATTACAAAAAATCGATAATTTATCAGTATTATAATATTCTATAATATCACATAACTCTCTGGTGAATCTTTGAGGAAGGGTAACCGGGTTTCGGGTTCCGATACGGCAGATTTTAATGTGCGGGATTTTTTCAAGAGTTTCTAATATGTAGGCAATCCGGGAATCACTCAGGTTTAATGGATCACCACCGGATATAACTACATCGCTAACGGCTGTGTCGTTTTTGAGATAATTTAAACAATTATCAAGGGATTCTTTATCCATTCGTTCTTCGTTGAAGGAGACTTTTCTTCCACGCATACAATGTCGGCAATATACAGAGCATTCCTGGTTAGAAAAGAGAAGAGCCCTATCTCCGTACATACGTGTAAGTCCTCGCACCGGGGAAAGTCTTTCTTCATGGAGAGGATCCGGACTTTCTTCCTCTGAATGAATAGTTTCTGATATCCTCGGAACGATAGTCTTTCGAATGGGACAGTCGGGATCAAAAGGATCGGACAGGGAAAGATAATACGGGCTGGTTCCTACATTCAAGCGAATGGTTTTTTCTATGGCTATTTTTTCATCCTTGCTGAGTTGGAAGTATAGATGAAGTTGCGAAGCTCGAATACGATGTTGGAGCTGAAAGCGGTAGTCCGAGAAATTTCCGCTTTCAAAAAGTATTTTTCTATTTTGCAATATATCAGTTTCTTTCATAAGGTTTACGGTTTAATTCTTTTAATAAGTTCCGGGATTAGTTCTGATAAAGTTTCATCCATTCGAATTCTATCAAAACCCTGTTCATAATTTTCACAAATTTTTTCCAGCTCTTTAAGGGAAAGTTCTTTTTGTTCGGTATTCAAATAGACCCTGGCTCTCAGGATGTGGGCGGAGAGGTAATCGGGATTTAGTTCCAAGATCCGATTTATGATATTTAAAACCCATTCATCCTGTCCAATTTCGAGGGCTGCCTCGGCCTTTTTAGATAGTACATCCAGATCTTCCGGTTCTAATTCAAGAATCTGGTCGTAGATTTCTATTTTTCTTTGAGGGTCCGTTTCGGAAGTCGAAAGAACCCAGAGGGAATGAATGTTCTGGGTTTTCTCTATGGCTTTCTGATTTTCCAGGATTAACTCTCCTTTTTCCCGTATTTCTTTTTCAAGGGTATCCAGTCGTTTTTCGTATTTTTCGGTTAATCGGGTGATTTCCGCATCTGCTATTTTACGCAGGTTTTCTTTTAGATCTCGAAAAGACTGCCATCCGACCAGGGCCATGAGAGAAATTGCTCCCACCACCATATAGAAAAAATAGGTAACTGTATTGATGGAGTAACTCACTGCTTTATCTGCGAGGCTGAGTTCCTTATTAGCGACTTTTTCCACTATTCCGGCCTTGAACTCCATAATATCTATTCTGAGTGCCTTGAGTTCATCTAAAACGTATCGTTCCATCAGGGGTGGCATGTTACTTCTTTTATTATCTTCCGGTTTTTCAATATCAATGAGTTTTTCGGCATACACGGGAAACATAGATACCAGTAAAAGAATGAGGCCTATCTTATTCATAGATACAAAGCAATCAATCTTAAAACCTGAGTGCAAGAAGTTTATAAAAAAGAATAAAAAACACTTTTTTTTGTTAGGGCATATGGAAAGTATTACCTATGGATAAGATTCGCCTCCTTGCTTTCGATGTAGATGGAACTTTATTTTCAACCGAGAATATTATTGCCGGAACCTATCAGTCAGCCATCCGGAGATTTTCGGAATCCAGCGGAGAAAACATCCTTGTTCCCTCTAAAGAAGCCATCATTAATGAAATAGGCAAACCCGTTAAAACTATTTTTAGGAATTTATTACCGGACATAAGCGAAGAAGAGCGGGATATTATTTCTCGTTCGGTTCTTCATATTCTCTGTGAAAAAATAGAAAACGGAGAAGGGCATTATTATGAAGGAATTCAGGAAACGATTGAAGGTTTAAATCAAGCCGGATTTATCATTTGTGCAGCTTCAAATGGGCGTTACCCTTATATTGAAAGTGTTTTGAAAACAGCCGGGGTATTTTCTTATTTTGATAGTTTAGTTACCCTTGATTACGAAAAAATACATCAAAAAGGAGAAATTCTGAATGTGTATAAGCAAGAATATCGCTTAACTTCCAAAGAGATCCTAATGATAGGAGATAGGGCTTCTGATAGAGAGGCTGCTGATTTTGCTGAAACCTATTTTCTATATTGTGAATATGGCCATGCGAATCCGGGAGAGGTTACTCGTTATGACTGGAAAGTTGACAGTCTCCTGGGTATGTTAGGTCTATTCGGATTAAGATAAATTATATATAAGAATATTCTAATTAATCTTCACGCTGATGCCTGGAGGATAAAAAAGTATTGATTCTAAATAAAAACTTGAAACGAAAAGATAAAAAGAATAATCTTGGTTAGTGAGGGTATTATGAATTATCAAAAGTTACGAACTCTGGCTATAAGCGATACAGGTTTTATGTTTGATCCAACAACCGGTAGAACCTATACATTAAATGAAACCGGAATCTTTATTGTGCACCAGCTTAAGAAGGAAAAGTCCAGAGAGGAAATTATAGAAGGACTTTTAGATGAATATGAAACAGAAAAGGAGCAGGCGGAGAGAGATCTTTCTGATTTTTTAATACAGTTAAAAGAACTGGGTATATCAGGATGAAGTCTTTACGAATAGCGGTTAGCGGTTTAAATGCCAGTGATAACCCCGGTCCCGGTGTTCCGGTTTTACGATCTTTAAAAGAGTCAAAAGATGAAATTCATCTTATCGGTCTGGCTTATGATGTATTAGAACCCGGTAATTTTATGGAGGACTTAATTGAATCCTCCTATGTGATTCCTTACCCACGTTCCGGTCCGGAATTACTTTTGGAAAGAATTAAATATATTCATTCCAAAGAAAGGTTAGATATGATCTTTCCTACACTCGATTCTGAACTGGATAATTACATTTCCATCCAAAATGAACTGAAACAACTGGGGATTCGAACCTTCTTGCCCGGCAAAGAGCAGCTTCATATGCGAGACAAATCTGTCTTGAAAGAGAATCTGGAAGAAGCAGGGATCGCATTGCCGAAAACTTTAGTTTTACAGGATGCAGCAGGTATTCATCAGGCTATGACCGAATTAACTTTTCCAATTCTTGTGAAAGGTATTTTTTATGAAGCTTATCTCGCACGAACTATCGAAGAAGCTATAGGATTCTTTTATCATCTTGCTGCTAAATGGGGAATTCCTGTAATTTTGCAGGAATGTATAATTGGTGAGGAGTGCAATGTGGCTGCAATTGCGAAGAAAGGGAAAACTATAGGTTCGGTTTGCATGAAAAAAATGTTTTTAACCGATAAGGGAAAAGCCTGGGCGGGAGTGAGTATTCGAAATGAAGAAGTTTTACAAGTTTCTGAGAATATTCTAAAATACATACAATGGGATGGAGGTTGTGAGTTAGAATATATTATAGAAGAAAAAACCGGAAAAGTTTTTCTTTTAGAGATAAATCCCCGTTTTCCTGCCTGGATTTATCTGGCAACAGCAGCCGGGCAAAACTTACCCCTGATGCAAGTCAAGCTGGCAATGGGAGAGGAACTTCGAAAACAGGAGGAATACCGGGTCGGAACGGTATTTGTTCGGCATAGTCGGGACGAAATCATCCCTCTCTCGTCTCTCGACTCTTTATCAACTAAAGCAGAAATTTCTTACAGGAGTAAAGAATGACAAAAAAAGCTTATAGTCGTCCTATTATACAAAGACAATATATGGGAGCTGCCAATAAATTTGGTGGCTTTAGTGTACCTGATAGTACTGTCTCTCTTGCCGGAGTCGCCGTAGAAGATCTTGTAAAAGAATTTGGTTCACCGCTTTTCGTTTTTATAGAAGATAGTTTGCGAAAAAAAGTTCAGGAATTAAACCAGGCTTTCCAGTCCCGCTATCCGAGTTTTCAGGCCGCCTGGTCATATAAGACCAACTACTTAAATGCTATCTGTAAAGTTTTTCATGAGGAAGGAAGCTGGGCGGAAGTTGTATCGGCTTTTGAATATGAAAAAGCCAGGAAGAATGGAATACCCGGTAAAAGAATTATATTTAATGGACCGTATAAACCTTATGAAGCCCTAAAAAAAGCAGCTTTAGAAGGAGCTAAAATTCATGCAGATCATCTTGATGAAATATCAGATTTAATAAAAATAGCGGAAGAGGGTGGAAAAACTTTAGAAGTAGCACTCAGGATCAATTTAGATACGGGAGTTTATCCTCTCTGGAGTCGTTTTGGTTTTAACCTCGAATCGGGTCAGGCCCTCGAAGCTGCGAGAAAAATAAAAAGTAGCGGAGGGAAAGTAAAGGTATGCGGACTTCATAGTCACATCGGGACTTTTATGCTCGATGCAAAACCCTATAATCGAGCAGCTAAGAAAATTGTTGATTTTTATAAACGTTTGCGTGATGAATTAGGCCAGCCCATGCAATATATAGATCTGGGTGGAGGATTCGCATCTGCTAATAAACTAAAAGGTCAGTATCTTTCTAATGCCAGCATTCTTCCTTCTTTTGATTCTTATGCCGAAGCGATTACATCCGGCCTTTATGATGCGTTTTCTCCGGATGATCCTCCCCCTCTATTTTTGGAAACGGGCAGGGCACTGGTAGATGAAGCAGGTTATCTTATCACTTCCGTAGTTGCCAATAAAACTATGCCGAACGGGAAGCGTAGTTTCGTAATTGATGCCGGTGTGAATTTATTATACACTACCGCCTGGTACGATTTGAAGGTAGCCACGGCTAAAAATTATACAGGAACCTTTGAAGATGTGAGTTTATACGGACCTCTGTGCATGAACATCGATATGGTTCGTGAGAGTTGTTTATTACCGAATATGCAAAGGGGAGAGAAGCTGGTCTTGCACCCGGTAGGAGCCTATAATGTAACCCAGTGGATGCAATTTATTGAGATGAGACCGGCCATAGTCATGATAAGCAAAGAAGGAAAAGTAAGGTTGATACGTCGGAAAGAAACAGTAGATGATTTACTCGCTATCGAAGAGAAGTAGATTATGAACCTTATAAAACTTTTATTGGAAGCCAACCTCAAGGCTTATTCGACGGTGTTATTTAGTAGCCAGAGTCTGGTTGGCTTTTTAATTTTATTAACTACTTTTCTAAACCCTCAGGCCGGTATCACGGGGCTTCTGGGGGCCATTCTTTCCAATCTCATCGCCTATTTGCTTGGTGTTCATGAAGATAGGATAAAAAAAGGTTTATATGGTTTCAATGGACTTTTATTCGGTCTATCCATTAGCTTATATTATGAAATTAATATAAGCCTTTTGTTAATGCTATTGGCAGCCTGCGTAGTTCTTATTTTTGTAACCCTGGCACTGGAACACTCCCTCGGTTTCTTCTTTGGACTTCCGGTTCTTTCTATACCTTTCGTGATTATCAGTATTATGGTATATCTCGCATTTTATAACTATCAGGGTTTTACCTTAAAGTCAAACTATGAACCTTTGAAGATAGATTCTTATTTTCCAGTTTTACCATCGCATATTAACTTTTACTTTAAAAGTTTCGGGGCCATTTTTTTTCAATCGAGTCCCTGGGCAGGTTTAATTTTTTCCCTTATTTTATTCTATTTTAGTCGGATTGCTTTTTTTCTATCCATATTAGGGTATGCTAGCGGAGTAGCGTTTCATATCTTTTTGAAAGGAAATATGATTGATATAAGTGCAGGTACAGTAGGGTTTAACCATATGTTAACTGCAATTGCTGTAGGAGGGATCTTCTTAGTTCCCTCTCCCTATACATTTATTTTAGCGATTTTTGCTTCTATATCCAGTGCTTTAATTGCTTCCTTTGTAAAAATATTTTTCATAAATTTTAGTATACCGGTTTTAGCTTTGCCTTTTGTTACGGTATCTCTCTTGTTCTTGCATGTAGCCAGACTTTTGCGGAATGATAGATTTCGGGTGGTGGACTTCTTACCCGGTTCTCCGGAGAATAACCTCGATTATTATAAAACAAGGTTGGAAAGATTTGGTTCCACAATTCTAGACATACGACTTCCTTTTTCGGGTAAATGGAAAGTTTCGCAGGGCTATTCGGGAAAATTTACGCATAAAAATCTCTGGAAAGAAAGTTTGGATTTTATGGCAGTCGATGCAGAGGGGAATATCAGGAAAGGAAAAGATACTACTTTGAACGATTACTATACTTTCGGTTTGCCGGTTCTGGCACCGGCAGTAGGCAGGGTAGTAAAAGTAGTGAACCATCTCGAAGATAATCCTCCTGGGGAGATGGACAATAAGGAAAATTGGGGGAACCTGGTTCTTATCGAACATTCTTCTTACCTATATTCTCAGTTGTCTCATCTTCAGAAAGATTCAGTTCTTGTGAAAGAGGGAGATATTGTGCAAGCCGGAATGAAGCTTGGTTTGGCGGGAAGTTCAGGAAGAAGTCCGGAACCCCATATTCACCTTCATTTTCAAAGTACCCCGGAAGTAGGAAGTACTACTGTTCCTCTGGGATTTACACAGTATACTTTTTATGAAGATAAAGAAAAGAGAATCCAATATAATCATGTGCCGAAAGAAGAAGATATTATTTCCAACATTGTATCTGACTTTAATATGAAATCTTTTTTTTCCCTGGCCCCGGGTTTGAGTATTCCAATACGCATAGTGAAAAATAGCGGAAAGCTAACTAAGGAAAACTGGGTTTCCGGAGTTGATTTTTGGGGAAATCGCTTTATCGAAGATGAGAAATCAAACCGTTTGATATTTTTTTTGGGAAAAGATTCCTTTTCCTGTTTAGATTATTTAGGAAATCCGAATACACCCTTATTCTTATTATATCTTGCCATGTACCGTGTTCCTTTTATAAATTCTAATGCCTATTGGGAAGACAGGTTACCCTATAAACACTTCTCAAAATTGTATATAAGGATCTGGAAAGATTTTATTCAACCTTTTAGTGATAAATTGTATTTACAGTGGAAAGCAAAAATGGATGTGAACTCAAAGGAGAATCCGATTTTATATTCAAATGTTTCTCACCGAGGAGAAAAGAAAATCTTAGAGCTTTCTCTGGAGTTCACAGGTAACTTGCCCGGACTTATTCTTGTCAGGAATTCTGAAAACCAATGGATGATAGAAAGAGACCATGAATCTGATTAAATTAGTTTTGCTATTGTTGACTGTCTGGGGAAGTTTGATTTATTCAGAAGAATCCAATCTCTTTGAATTAAATGCTAAGGCAAATCGTTTTATATCTGAGAATAAATGTAAGGATGCTCTTGAAATACTACAGCTCATTATCACGAAAGAACCGGAACATTCCATTGCTTATAACCGAATGGCGTATTGTTATGCAGTATTAGGAGAATACGATAAATCATTGGAATTTTACGAAAAAGCTTACCAGATTTCTCCAAATCTTGATTCACTAATCGGGAAACAGTGGGTATTATTACTAAAGGGTAAGAATTCAGAGAGTGTTGAAGTTGGCAAGGAAGCTTTGAATCTGGATGGAAGGAATTATTGGGTACTATTAAGACAGGCAGAAGCCTACTATAAAATGGGAGAGTATCAGAAGTCAGAAGAGCTTTATAGAAAAATAGAAGAGCTTCATGGAGAAACAGCAGAAACCATCTGGAGAAAAGGAATAAATAAATATTTGAACGGAGAGATGGATAACGGCCTTTTTCTTTTCTGGAAGGCTTATGAGAAAAACCCGAAACATGCAGGTGCAAGGTATTCCCTTGGCTTGCCGACGGAAGACTCCGAATTTACTCTCGGTCTTTTTTATAATCCCTATAGTTTTCAGGGTTCGAGTTTAAAAGGAAGGGGAGAAAAAGCCGGGCTTTTCTTGAGTTACTTTTTTTTAGATTCCTGGACAATTCGATTGGGTCTTGCCAATGAACGTTTGGATAATTATAACTCAACAAAGGGAGTCTGGAATTATATTTTTGATGAATACAACTTGATTCAATATTCTTATTATACAAGCAGAACGGAAATACTGTCTTATTTAAGTAATACCTATAATACTTATAAACTATATTCCCTTCTGACTTCACCCGATTACTCAATCCAACATGGTTCATTGGGATTGTCTTTTTATCAATCCTACAGAAGCAATTTTTATGCCGATGTTCATTATATTCGCAGCAATGATTCTTATACCAATGGAGGAGTTAATGTAAATGTAGGTCTAAGTTATGGAAAGAGTAGTCGAATTATAGGAGAACTCGGCAGTATCTCTTATCCTGCAAATAACGGGATGCAGGCTTCTCTCGCTTATCATTGGGCATTTCATCCCAATTTTTATAGTAAAACAAAAGGCATTGTTCAAAAAATGCAAGTTCAACAGACAGACATTTTATTATTACAGCCAAATCCTATTTGGACATACAGTACAACAAATACCCTGACTCATAATCTGGCAGCTATTCAAGAAACATTGGGATTTACATATAAGTGGTTTCATGTAGCTATAGGAGGGCGTTTGGGAAAATTATATACACCCATCCTGGAAGGGCAGCCGGTATATAACCCTTCTTATATGAATGGAGGAGGATACGGATTGATTCAATATAACTATGATCATATTGGAATAAGTCTATCAGGAAGTCGTGATTTTTGGAAAAATTCCATAGGGGAACGAAATACATCTAATAGTGGAAGCATATCTTTGCAGGTGAGGTTTTAAGTATTATGAGATTTATATTCGCATTATTTCTAATGGGTACAGTTAGTATTTTTGCAGCTGATATGCAGGAAGAATTGAAGAAAAATGTAAAATTAGAGTATGAGCAAAAATATTTGGAAGCATTAAATGGTATGAAACAAATACTTGATTCCAATCACCTCGACTATTTTTATAACCTGCGCTACGCCTGGTTGAGTTATCTCAATGGAAATTTGAGCCAGTCTATAGAATATTACCAGAAAGCCATTGTTCTTTCTCCGGATTCTATTGAAGCGAGAATCGGACAACTAAAACCCTTGCTTGCATTAGGTAAATATAAACAATCGGAAATTATAGCCAAATCTGTAATGCGTAAAGATCCTAAAAACTATACAGCCAGAAGTATTATGGCTTATGGGTTTTATCTTTCCGGTCAATTTGCGCAGGCAGAAGAAATCTATGAGTCCTTACTCTTAGACTATCCTTCCGATACTGAAATGCTCCTCGGCCTGGCCTGGACTTACGTAAAGCGCGGTAAAAAACAGCTTGCCAGGAATCGATTTTTAGAAGCTTTAAAAACTTCACCGGGTAATCTACGGGCCTTAGAAGGTTTGCAGTACACGGGAAAATAACAGACTTTATGAAAGTTAATTATTTTGTAACTTGACAGACTTAAAAAAGAAACATACACTATTACATGAGGAGTTTTGTATGCGTTATCTATTATTATTCGTTTTTTTATTTACTCATTCTTTTGCACAGGCTTCTAAGAAAGTTTATTATAAAACATTTAATGCAATAGATGCAGATAATGCGAAATTTAATGAGCTTTTGCAGAAGAAGTTCATCCAAAAAATGGAGAGTATGGGCTATCAAATAGTAGAGCTGGATAAAGATACAAAGACGAATCTACGAACTGCTAAGGATGGAGACTTATACCTCGAAGGCTTTTATGAAACTTCTAAGAGAATCAATCCTTCAATTTATATACAGATTTATGACCCGGCTAAAGGTTATCTCGTGGACGCACTTTCCTTAGAAGACCTTTCTCTGGAAGGAGTCGTTTTAGATGAGAGTGAAATTAAAGAAACGCAGGAGGAACGTATAAACAATTTGATAAGCAGATTGGAGAACAAAATTCGAGCGAATCCTCAGAAAAAAGAAATGCAGAGCAATATTGAAACGGAACTTTTATCTAAAGATGTCAGTCAAAATAGAGATTTTATATTAAAACCCAAAACCCTGGATCAGGAAGTGAAAGAAGTTTTTAAACTTTTTGAAGAACAGGAAGTCGTAACGGCTACACGGAGTAAAACCAAGTTAAAGGATGCTCCGGCTGCTATTTATGTAATCACAGCAGAGCAAATTCGTCAAAGAGGATACCGTACATTGAGTGATGCTCTGCATGATCTTCCCGGATTTGACTTTCAACATAACTACGGGATATATCCGGAAATCGTAATGCAGAGAGGTCTTGTGGGAGAACCCAACCGAACCCTTGTCTATATCGATGGAATCCCGAATAATAATATTAACGATGGATATGCCGCCCAGGGAAGCATACGTTTCCCGCTCGCAAATGTGGAACGAATCGAAGTTGTGTCCGGCCCGGCTTCATCTCTTTATGGTGCTAATGCTTTTAATGGGATTATTAACGTAATTACAAAAGATGGTGAATCTTCTCCGGGCAACCATGTGCAGGTAATGTATGGTTCTTATGAATCCAATTTTAGAAATGTGGGTAGATCTGTAGATTTTTCATCTCGTGGAAGCATTAAGGGAACAGACAAGGAGTCTATCTATACTTATTCTCTTGCTGCTTATTACTATCAGACAGAAGGCCCCAATATGGGAGGAATAAGCGACCTACGTAGAGCGGAAAAAAATCCTTACAAAACATTAGATAAATATAATGCAAGCTATGCCTTTGAATACGAGGCCTGCGGTCAGATGTGTTTTCCGGATACTTCTTCTATAGGCTATGGTTGGTCTAAAACCTATAATAACTCCCCGGAAAAAACCTATAATGTAACTGCCAGATTCAATATGGGGAATCTTAGGTTTGAAACCATCAACTGGCAGTATCTACAGGGAGAGGGAACTTTTGCCAGCGGTTTTGAACAGTTGGATACGAAAGAGAGAGGTTTAGAAACCAACAACTACGATTTACGAAACAATGCAAGAAGACTCGGAGTTATAATGGGCATCAGTACTCCCCAGGGACTCGGCGGAAGTAACTGGGATTTTTCCAGTAATACAGTGGCGGTTGGTTATTTACGTGAGTTTTCAGAAAAGCTGAGTTTGGATAGTGAGATGCTGATTCGAACTTCCGCGGTTTTAAATACCAGTCATGAATATGTGCCAACGAAAGGTTATGATTCACCGGAAGTATACTATACTCCTCAGAACTGGGATGTGGTGAAAGGCTATTCACGGGAAGACTATAGTTATCAGGCAGAAGAAAAACTACAGTATACCCATAATCGAAATTATAATACGATAGTAGGAGTAGGTATTCGCTATGATATGCCACAAAAAGACTATGGAAGTGTTGAGAAGTATAAGTATACCAACTACTCAGCTTATATACAGCAGTATATTCAACCGGTAGATAAGATTGCCATTACATTAGGATATCGTTATGATGATAATACTGTGTATAGCTCGACAAGAAACCCTCGAATCGGAATTGTATATAAACCCAGTGATGATTTAACCCTAAAGTTTTTGGTGGGAAGTGGTTTTCGGGCACCAACTACAAAAGAACTTTTTTCCGGGACAACCTCGCGAAAACCTAATCCGGATTTACAACCGGAAAAGCTACAATCTTATGAAATGGGAATTGGTTATCGCTTTATGAAGAAATCCTATTTTACAGCTCAGGCTTTTTATAACAAGGTTTCTCATTTGATACTTTTAACAAATACAACAGATACCGTTCCTATCAATGGAGTTGATCCGAGAAATGGGACCTGGTATCAAAACCAAAATTTAGGTATTGCGAGGATTTATGGAACGGAAATCAGTAACAATTCCGAGGTTACAAAAAAACTGGTCTTGAATACGAATTATACCTATAATAAGGGTGAGTATACCAATTTACCTGCGAGCTTAACTTCTTCACCCAGTACGAAAGGCTTTTTTGGAGATGATCCTGTATTTGATTTTTATAATGAAGTATATCAGAAATTAACCGTTTCACCTACATCGAGTTCGGGAAATAAAACGGTTCCTTCTACAGGGCCCATGCCGAATATTGCTACTCATAAAGCTAATGTAGGATTAACTTATATGATCTTAATAGATTTTTCCATTTACCTCGGATTGAGTTATGTAGATGTTAGAAGGAATATAGGAACGAGTCCGCAAAGAACAACTCCGGGTTATAAGTTTTTTAAAGTCAATCTTCGTAAGGATAATTTTTTATACCAGAATATGTATCTATCCCTACTGATTAACAATGCTACGAATGAGCAGTTTTTTGATCCGGGAATTCGTTCTGCGAGCGGGGGCTACTATCCAACCATGCACCCCCTCGAAAGGCGAAATCTCTGGTTTACTCTCGGTTATAAGTTTTAAAATGATTATCATTTTAAGTTTACTGTGTATGGATTAAAAAAGATAGTTGAATCATTTAAGCCTCCTTCGAATTATTAAAAAATCCTAATAAGAAGGTTTTTTATGAATAAATTAAAACTTGTATTAAGCTTTGTATTTTTCAGCATTCCTCTTTTATTATTGTCTGAATGTAAGAGTACGGAAGCGATTCCATCCCGTCCGGATGAAAACCCGGTTGAAAGGATGCACATGAACGATGTAAATGTTCAATCTCTGGTATTCTACAATAAATCCAAAGCGGATTATAAATTGCTTTTGGATAAAAATGAAATCAGCGTGGCGCTCTTTCTACTAAAAAAAGGCGAAGAGATACCTCTACACTTTCATAAGGTAAATAAAGCCGTTTATATATACGAAGGTAAGCTCAATACCTTATCCAAAAATAAATTAACTGAGTTAAGCAAGGGTGATTCGATGTTCATTCCGGCAAGGACTGTAAGCAAGCTGAGCAACTCGACCAAAGAAGTCGCAAAAGTTCTCTTCTTTTTTCCTACCGGCTATTTTAAGGATTTAGAATTCTCTTCACCTTCTGCTGATATTCAGGATACGCAGGGGAATCAAATTCAAATTTTAAAAGAAAAAGATGTACCCTGGGAAAACTGGGCCGGGAAACTTCCCTTAAATGCTTTACCCACACCACTTGCCTGGAAAACCATTATTGATAACGATTCAATGGTTATGGGGATTACAAAAATCGATCCCGGTCATGATGTAGATAGTCATTTTCATAAACCAACACAGATTGTTATTTTTTCCGATGGAGAAGGAAAAACACATATTGCAAAAGGAGAATATAAGGAAATTGTAAAAGATAGTTATATATATCCTCCTTCTTATTCCATGCACCACTCTATTAATACAAACAAGACAAAACCCCTGATGGAAGTGTATTTTTTTCCCACAGGCCCTTTTGAGAAAATTAAGTATTTAGGAAAAGGAGAGAAATACTGGTAAGGTTTGTAGGCTTTTTGGGAATTAGAGAATTTTTTCTAAAAAAGCTTGACAGTTTATAATACCATACCCTATATGGTATATAGAGTATGGAGGGTGAATGAACATAATTACTCTGGTACTGCTCGGCCTCGTTCTGGCTGTACTCGTTTTTAAATTTATAGGAGCACGACTTATGGTAGACCAAAGACTGGTAAAAGCTAAAATAGAAGAAGGAGCCCTGATTCTTGACGTAAGGACTCCGGGTGAGTATTCTTCCGGACATTATCCCGGTGCGATTAATATTCCTCTCGATCAGATAGGTCGCCGGATTAATGAGTTAGGGGATAAAACAAGACCCATCGTGGTTTACTGTCTTTCCGGTGCCAGAAGCTACAGCGCAAGATCCATTCTCATGGCTCAGGGTTTTCGTGATGTGGTGAATGGTGGTGGCATCGGAATGATGCCGAGGTAATGCAATGTTTCATTGGTTAAATATCCTTATCTGGCTCGTACTTACAACGAGCCTTTTTTTTTGTAAAGGCTCCAATCCCGATACAGCAAAGTTAAAAGAAGCTTCCTCATCTATCTTTTCTGAATTGCAGGCAGATTTGCAAAAGCGTTTAAAAGAAAGCATTGAAAAAGGTGGTATTGTTTCAGCAATTGAAACCTGTAAAACGGCTTCTCCTGAAATAGAGGCAGAGTTCTCAAAAAAATATAATGTGAAAATAAAGCGGGTTAGTGAAAAGAATCGTAACCCGGAACATTCGCCGGATGCCTGGGAGAAAACGATTTTTACAGAGTGGAATAAAGCGATTGCTGCCGGTAATTCTCCGTTTATTGCCACTTTTTCTGATAGCAAAGTATTCAGATTAATGCAACCTATTAAGATTAATAATGCACTTTGCTTGCAATGCCACGGAACTGTAGAATCGATAAAGCCCGATGTTTTGAAAAAAATTCAGGACTTATATCCGGAAGATAAGGCTACCGGCTATCAATTAGAAGAGTTGAGAGGAGCTTTTACAATTCAATGGGAGCTTAAGTAGAATTGCCTTATCACTTTAAAGAAATAATTGCAAGCAAGATAACTATGTTTTGCTTGCAAACATAATCTACATAAAAAAAATTGAATAAATCATGCTACATTTACTTTAAGTTGTCTATATATCCGGCAATCCATTTTCCGATTAACTCACTATCTTTTTCATATACACAAAAAGCATGATCTACACCTTGCAAAATCTCTACTTGAGCATCAGGTATTTGTGTTTTAATTATATTTGCCTGTTCAAGAGGAGCCCAGTGATCGGTTTCATTATAAATAAACTGTAACTTGGAAGCTTTCGTTTTAATAAAATCCAAATCCAAATCTGAACTCAGAGATTCAAATTCTGTTTTAGCCATATACAATACGCTCTTTATTATGTGCGGGAATTTTGTGAAAAAATTTATCGTATGAACTTTAGACTCTTCATCAAAATCTTTTAAAATAGGGGAGAGAAGGTTCTTTTTCCAATTTGCAGGAATTGTCTGTAAACAGGTAAAACAAAACTTTGTAAATGAACTTAAAATATAATTTTGAGAAATGAGACGAACATATTTTTGTTGTGATAACTTATTATGTTGCGCTAAAAAGGGAAAGAGTAAAAATGCTTTTTCAATAGAAGTATATAGTTCCGGTACCTGTAAGATTTTATAGCAAATCCAGGCCCCGATACTGTGACCTATCAGAATAAATTTAGCATCGTATAAACTTTCTTTTTTTAGGTGTTGTAAGCAAGCAATTTTATGGTCTGCTTCTTCTTGAATACTGTATAAACGGGTCGGTTTTGATTCTGTAAAATTCGCATAACTTATAATACTAATATTCAAAGATAGATTCGTATTTTGTGAAATACTACGAGTAAGGTTTTGGTAGTAAAGTGCAATTCCCGGATTACCAGGTAGAATAACGATATGGTATTTCACTTCCGGTTCGGGTTTTGTTTGATAGATTTCAGTATGAATCCCGTTTATATTTAAGATTCGTTTATT
Organism: Leptospiraceae bacterium; assembly: GCA_024233835.1. NCBI lineage: Bacteria > Pseudomonadati > Spirochaetota > Leptospiria > Leptospirales > Leptospiraceae > Leptospiraceae bacterium. The sequence continues at coordinate 32,584 of JACKPC010000009.1, read as the reverse complement.
TAACATAAAAGACTCTTCGGTAATGAGGGGCTTTTTAGACAGCCCCTCATGGAAAAGGCTGTGGTTAAGAAAATCTACAGGTTAAAATACCTGATTCCGTTTACTTTCTTTTTGAGTTCAGCTCTGAAGTCGGGGTGAGCGATGGAAATAAGGGCTTCAGCTCTTTCACGCAGGGTTTTTCCAAAAAGATTCACCGCACCAAATTCAGTTACAAGCCAGTGAACGTGACCTCTTGTTGTTACAACACCGGCACCTGCATTTAACTCAGGAACAATGCGGGATACTTTTCCACCGGCTGCTGTTGCCGGAAGAGCCAGGATAGGTTTTCCTCCTTTTGAAAGAGCGGCTCCACGGATAAAGTCCATCTGACCGCCAATTCCGGAAAAAATCCTGTGTCCGATAGAATCCGCACAGACCTGACCGGTTAAGTCTACTTCGATTGCCGAGTTAATGGCCACCACCTTATCGTTTTCACGAATGATATGGGTATCATTTGTTCTGTCGCAGGGGTGAAATTCAACACCCGGATTATCATCGATAAAATCAAGTAACTTCCGAGTTCCGGCAGCAAAGCTGGTAACAATCCGAGAGGGGTGAACTTTTTTCAAACGGTTAGTAATAGCACCGGCTTCATACAGATCCACGACCCTGTCAGAAAACATTTCAGTATGAATTCCGAGATCTACTTTGTTTTTTAAACGACTTAGAACCGCATCCGGAATTCCACCGATACCCATTTGAAGGGTAGAACCATCTTCCACAAGATCAGCTACAATTTGACCTATACTGGCCTCCACATCTGTTTCTTCTGCCGGAGGATGTTCCAGAATAGGACGATTCGTATGAATGAATGCGGTTATTTTATCAAACTGAACTACGCTGTTTCCGTGTGTTCTGGGCATTTGCTCATTGATTTCAGCAATAATGATTTTTGCTGTATCAGCCGCAGCTTTAGCCGTATCAATCGATGTTCCTAAGGTACAGTTTCCGTGCTTATCCGGAGGGGATAGCTGAAGGAAAGCTACATCAAGAGGGATCTGGCCGGAAATGAAAAGACGGGGAATTGCCGAAAGAAAAATAGGCATGAAGTCTGCTCTACCTTCCTGGATCGGTTTTCTCATGGCAGGCCCGGTAAACAGGGACACGGAATAAAAGTTTTTTGTATACTGTGGTTCTACAAACTTTATCTCACCCGCAAGATGTAAGTGGTATAATTTGACATTCTCTAAATCAGTTCGTTTTACCATTGCATCGAGGAGCGGAGTAGGAGTAGCAGAAGCCCCGTGGACAAAAATTCTATCATTGCTTTTTAAGTGCTTCATTGCCTCTTCCGGGCTTACTGCTTTATTTCTCCAATCTTTATAACTCATCTAATACAACCTCCATTTATGTTTCTCTTCTTTCCACTTTGAAGGATAGGAGTTTAAGCTCATAGAAAAAATTTTATTTTTTAGTTTTTTTTTAAAATTTACTTTTCTCCTTTATTTGAAACCGGTTTTTTAAATATAGGACCTAAGGATTTCAGACTGAATCCACTCCAATAATCTGAAAGCTTCTCCCGGAATGGTATTCTTTCGGAATGATCTGTAAAATTTCCTTTTTTAGAGCCTGTAAAACTTCATTTTTATAGAAAAATTGGCTGGTAACAAAGCTTACTTCTCTTGCCGGAATATTTCCTTTGATTTCTCTGAGCCTTTCTTGAAAGTTTACCTCTTCAAAAAAGGGAAGTAAGGTTACACCCAGATCTTTATCTACCAGCTTTTTTATGGTTTCAAAACTTCCGGCTTCTATATTACCAAAACCGGATTGTCGACATAGTTTTAAAGTTTGTCCCCGAAAACAATGTTCATCTCCCAATAAAATCATCTCATAACCTTCAAGTTCTTCGAGAGAAATCTTATCTTTTTTGGTTTTAAAAGAAGGAGGCAAATAGATTAAAAAAGGCTCGTAGTAAATAGGTTTTTCTATTATTTTTTTATTATGCAAGGGTGTTGCTAAAATTCCAATATCGAGTTCCTTACTTTCAAGTTTCTGTATAATCTGGGCAGTGGGTAATTCGTATATTTTTACTTTTAAATTGGTATACTTTTCCTGTAGAACAGGAAGAAGCTTTACCAGTAAAGAACTGGAGATGGTAGGGATAATCCCAAGCTGAATTTCTCCTGATAAAACTCCATTACCTTCCTTGAACATGTACTCTAATTTTTCTGCTTCCTGTAAAACAATTTTTGCCTGTTTGATTAATTCTTTTCCCTCTGCTGTAACAGAAATAGGGTTTGTAGTCCTATCAAAGATTTGTATGCCTAATTCTTTCTCTAACTTTTGTATCTGCAAACTCAGAGTTGGTTGTGCAATATAAAGTACTTGAGCTGCCTGGGCAAAGTTTTTTATCTTATCTAAAACTACTGCATATTTCAACTGAACAAGAGTCATAAAAATCCTTTTTAAGCCTATTCAGATAAATATAAATAGGCTCTAATATTTGTAAATCCAATTAAGCCTGTTGTTTGGAGTTCATAAGTACATATTCAAATGCGGATAAAGCAGCTTTCGCACCTTCTCCCATAGAAATAATAATTTGTTTATAGGGGACAGTTGTGACATCTCCGCAGGCAAATATACCGGATTCACTGGTTCTACATTTATCATCGACTATAATTTCTCCGAATTTATTTGTTTCAAGTATTTCTTTTGCAAAACCACTATTCGGAAGAAGTCCAATTTGAATAAAGATTCCATCGCTGGGAAGAATGGCTTCCTTTCCGGAGCTTCTATCTATATACTGTAGGCCTGTAACTTTTCCATTTTCAGTCAACACTTCTTTCGATTGGATTTGAGTTAAAATTCTTATATTTGGTGTTTGCTCTGCTTTTTCTACCAGAACCTTATCGGCTTTTAGTTCAGGTAAAAATTCCAGTACCGTGACCGATTTAACGATCCCGCTTAAATCGAGGGCAGCTTCGATTCCGGAGTTCCCGCCTCCAACTACTACCACATCTTTTCCTTTAAAGAAAGGACCGTCACAGTGCGGACAATAAGCTACACCTTTTCCTATGTTTTCTTTCTCTCCGGGAATTCCGAGTTCTCTCCACCTTGCTCCCGTAGCAATAATAATAGCTCGACTCCGGATAACTTCACCTGTAGTAAGTTCTGTTTGTTTGATTTCTCCTTTTTGAATGGCTTTTACTTTGATATTTTTGCGTATGGGAATATTATAATGATTTAAATGCTTCTCTAAAGAATCTGCAAGTTCCGGTCCGCTTGTACTTACTACGGAAATCATATTTTCAATTCCTATAGTATCTTTTACCTGGCCGCCTATCCGGTCTACAATCATTAAAACCTCAAGTCCTTTTCTTGCCGAATAGATAGCTGAACTTACTCCTGCTGGGCCTCCACCTATAATCAGTACATCATATATTTTATTTTCAAATTCTTGCGAAACACTTTGCCTGGACTCCGGACTTAAAGTTATATTTATTTTTTCTAATATATCGGATATTTCCATTTTACCGCTGGAAAATGTATCTCCATTTTTGAATATTGTCGGAACCCCCATGACTTTTCGCTCTGCTACTACTTCCGGAAAAAGACCTCCATCTATCATTTCATGACTTACATTTTCATTCAATAGACAGATCTGGTTCAGAGCCTGAACTACTTCCGGACAGTTATGACATTCCAGGGATACAATCGTTTCGAACTGCATTTTCTTTTTGTAGTTCTTTATCATCTTTTGGAGCCCTTCATCGAGTTTTAAAGGAACTCCTCCCACCTGCAAAATGGCAAGTATAAGCGAACTAAACTCATGTCCTCCGGGGATACCGCTAAAAATAATTCCGCTTGGCTTTCCCTCTTTACAAATATCAAAACTTACACCACTTCTGTAAGGAAGATCTTCCTCACTCAAACTTAATTTATCGGATGTAGAAACGATTCCTCTTAACATCTCGAGTAAGTCAGATTTTTTCTCGTGTGTCTTGTTGCAAACACGAAGTGTCACCTCCGCATCCAACTTTTCCATATAAGTAGCAATTTGGTCTAATAATTCTTTATCCAGCATCTCATCCTCCTAAAAAAGCCCGGGCTTAAATACCCGGGTTTTGTGGTATATTAGATTTTTCCTACAAGATCCAAACCCGGTTTTAAAGTTTTATTTCCGGGCTTCCATTTGGCAGGACAAACTTCACCTGCATGACCGGCAACATATTGAGCTGCTTGAACTTTTTTTACCATTTCAGAAGCATCTCTTCCGATTCCACCGTCTGTCACTTCCAGAACTTTTACCATACCTTCCGGATTTACCAGGAAAGTTCCCCGCATTGCGATTCCCTCTTCTTCAATCATGATTCCGAAGCCCCTGGTCAGTTTTCCTGTAGGGTCGGCTAACATCGGAAACTTGATTTTCTTAATTGTATCACTGGTATCATGCCAGGCCTTATGAACAAAGTGGGTGTCAGTAGAAACTGAGTAAACTTCCACACCTAACTTTTGTAACTCAGAGTATTCATCAGCCATATCACCAAGTTCAGTAGGACAAACAAAAGTAAAGTCTGCCGGATAAAATAAAAAGATAGCCCATTTACCCAGAACATCTTTATCTGAAACACTCTTGAACTCACCATTATGGTAGGCCTGTACTTTAAATTCCGGAATTTTATCACCGATTCTTATCATGGATTTTATTCTCCTCTTGCTTTAATTTATATTTATTATACGATATTTCTGCTTATTTGTAAAATAAATTATATCTATAATATGATAGGTTTTATAAATAACTATAAATGGAAAAAATTTTCAATGGAGCTCAGCATTTTCTCTGTCTTATTTCTTCCTCCTATAAAAAAATGGTTATATTCGGGAGTGCAAAATGAATCCACCAGAAATTATACAAAAAGAAAAAGAGATAATATGTAACGAAAGCCTGGACTATGAATTACGCCTTCAATTTGCTTACCAGGCTTCAGTAAATGAACTGATTTCTCAGCTCGATGAGGCACTCGATCTGAGCATACTGAATTCGGTGGAAGGGAAGAAGTTGAGCGAAACTATTATAGAAATCACAAAAGTTTTTTATAGAAAGACCTCACAAGAGCAGTTGATTCCTATAAGACAAATCAGTGCATTGGAATTCAATTATCAGGATTACCTTTCCCGTAAGTGGACATTTTGTATTGCAACAGACGGTTCGATACTCTCGGAACCTCCTCCGGAAGCAAATAAGATTCAGCATGAGTTAATCTGTCATACAGGAGATTCCTCCTATAAAGGTTTTGTGAATGCCTATGGGCCGGAACCGGGTCCCTTTGAAAAGGGTTATCTCTCTGCCTTTTGCAGGGTTTTGGATACCGGTATTAACAGTTTCAATATACATAAATTTAATCGAGAAAAAGATCAGCTGATAATGGCTCTGAATCGAATCAAGGAATCGAGTATAAAATCCAGAACTGAAAAGCAGGGCATGTTAATTCAAGAAATTAAAGAAAGACTTCGGTCTAAATGTGGGATTCTTTTCTTATTGAAAGACAATATTTCAAAGGATGCTTCAGAGTTAAACTCGGAAGACTTGGAGCCTCAGGCAAGGTTTCCGGATTCTTTTGAAATACAGGATTTAGCGGGCCTTCAAAAAATTGCCAAAAAGTGCATCTTAAATAATACCAAGTATATCATTGAGAGAAGAGAAGGAGGAGGCTATTATCTTGCAGTTGAATTATTTCTCCGGGAATCGGGAAAATTAGCCGGTGCTTTTTTAGTCCAGTTCGATGAGAAACCAGGGCATAATACCATTCACTTAGCTTTACAGGCTGCGGATGAGATCGATGATTTTTTAATTTTTAACCGGGAGATGTTAGAAGAAGTTCAACTCAGGGAAAAGATTATGAATGTCTTAATCCCGATGATAGGAGAGGATCAGAGTAAATTCATTCTCTCTGCTCATGATCCTAAGAAACTTTCTCAGCCTCAACAGAAATATGCGATTATCATGTTTTCGGATTTAAAAGGTTCCACCCGGACGGCTGACGTACTGATGTCCAGAGGAAAGGAGATTTTTGAGAAATATAAAAATCATAGGGAATCGCCAGAATACATTGATGAACTTGTAAAGCTCGAAAAATTGACGGAGAACTATGTTAAGTACATAAATTTTTACCTGGGTCTTTCCTCCCGTTCCGTATTAAAATTTGGTGGTGTTGTGGATAAGTATATCGGAGATGCAGTGATGGCAGCCTGGGGAGTCCCGATTGATGCACCCGATCCGATTTTTATTGCCAGAAGGGCTATACTGGCTACCGTATTTGCAAACCGCATGACTTTGAAATATAATGAGTCTATGAAACAAGAAGGATTTGAGGATCTGTTTATATTTCAGCAAAGATTTGTTCTTCATTGTGGAGAAGTTCTGGCCGGAATTTTTGGAACTCCTCTGCGTTTTGATTATACAATTATGGGAGCACCGGTAAACGAGGCTGCAAGAATTGAGTCCTTAGAGACTTCTGCACCGGGTAAGGTAACTTTTAGCCGGGAATTTTATAACCTGGTAAATGATTTCATTGAAGCAGACCATCTGGGTTCTTTTAAACTCAAAGGAAAAGAAAATCCTATCGACATCTATAGATTTAAAAAATTCAGGAATTCCAATATATCCGAGATAGCAGAAGAGTATATCGATAGAAGTAAAATTAGCATCAGTCATGCGGAGGATGAAAATTTTAAAGATTACCTTAGAGATGATTGGGATATAGATTAGTAAAATTAAATATTGTCGAATTTACTATATTGAGGTGAAAATAGCAAGTGAAATTGACCTGTCTGACCTGCCCGGTTTTTAGCAATAATAATTTCAGCTTTGTTAATCATGTCGGGGTTAAGCTCATCGGGAGATTTCACTTTATCTTCTCGGTATATGAATAGAACGATGTCCGCATCCTGTTCTATGGCTCCCGATTCTCGTAGGTCGGAAAGTTGGGGTCTTTGATCTTTGGTTCTGGATTCTATCGCCCTTGACATCTGAGATAGGGCTATTACCGGACAATTGGCTTCTCTGGCCATTTGTTTTAGATTTCTTGAAATAGAGGCTACTTCCTGTTGTCTACCTTCCCGGACAGTAGGATCACTCATTAGCTGCAGGTAGTCAACGACAATCAGGGAAGGCTGAACTCCTGAAGAAAGCAATTGTCGAATCCTCGCTTTAAATTCCCAGATGGAGAGAGTTCCGGTATCATCAATGTAAATAGAGGCGGAAGTTACATTAATAATTGATTTTAATAGCTTTTCTCTGTCGGAAGGATGGACCATACCGGATTTAAGGGCAGAAGAGTCGATTCGGGCGTCTGAGCATACCATTTTGATAAGAAGTTCTATACTGCTCATCTCAAGAGAAAACAGGGCTACTGTTTTTTGTTCTTTTAAAGCCACATTGGATGCTATATTCAGAGCAAAGGTGGTTTTTCCATAACCGGGTCGGGCTGCGAGAATGATCAATTCATGGGGTTTTAAACCGGTAGTCATTTCATCAAAGGAAGTAAAATGTGTTTTTTGACCGGAGATTCCTCCCCGCGTTTCAAACATGGTTTTTACATAATCGATTAATTCTAGTTTACTGTCTTTTACCGAACGAAGACCCCGACTTTGAACGGAGCGAGAAATATTAGAAAGCTTGGTTTCTATACTGGTAAAAAGTATTTCGTTTTCTTCCAATTCCTGATGCAGGGTTTCTATGGAGTTTTGAAGAATTTGGATATACTTTCTTCTATCAGAGAACTTTTTTATCCTTTTTGCGTAGTAATGAATGGGCTGGACGGCAACCGTGTCGCGAAACAGGGTAAGGATGTATTCCACTTCCCGAGATTCGTTCTTGAGTTTGCCCTTATCTTTCAGATTGTTGATTACAGCAATGGGATCAACCTGAAGGTTAATGTCTAAAAGCTCAATAATAGAGGAATAAATCGAACGGTGAAGTTCTATGAAAAAATCATCGGGGAGTAGTCCCAGATCATTTACAACACCAGCACCTTTGATGAATATGGAGCCAAGAAGAGTCTTTTCGGACTCGGGATCATATAATTGCTCCACACTCATCAGGAATTTAGTAATGGAAGATATTACTCTTCGCTGCTTCCACCTTCTTTAACAACTTTTAAGACAACATTTGCAAGAATTCCATCAGCCAGTTTGATTTTAATTTTATAATCACCCAGAGCTTTAATGTGTTCAGGAATTTCTATTTTTCTTTTTTCAATTTCAACACCCTGTGCACTGACTGCTTTTGCTACATCGATTGCAGTTACTGAACCAAAAAGTTTATCATTAGCTCCTGTTTTTACAGGAATCTCGATTACTTTTCCTTCAAGAGAAGATGCGATACTCTTCATTTCTTTCTTACGCTTTTCTTTTTTTAGTTCAGCTAATTTCTTCTGATGAACTGCTGTTTTTGTGTTTCCTTCATCTGCTCTTACAGCCAGCTTTTTTGGAAAAAGATAATTTCTTGCGTAACCGTTTGCAACTTCTTTAATATCACCTGCATCCCCAAGGTTGGGTACATCTTTAAATAAAACTACTTTCATTGTGTCTCCGTTTTATTGTACTTTGAAGGGGAGTAATCCAGCACTTCTGGCTTTTTTAATCTCACGGGATAGTCTTCTCTGCCACTTGGCTGAAGTACCGGTGATTCGTCTCGGAAGGATTTTACCCCTATTGGTAATAAATTTTTCTAATATATCAACTCTTTTATAATCGAGTGCTTCTGCCAGGGATTTATCGGCTGTGAATTTACAAACCTTTCTTTTGTACTTGGAGTTTTTCTTAAATCCCTTTCCATCCATGTCTTTCCCGCGGTAACCGCGTTCTTCATCCATTCCCCTATCATCTTTATCATCAAGATTCATTTCGTCTGACATTACTAAATCCTTATAAAATTATTTCTAAAAAATATCATCTTCATCTTCAGCATACATACTATCCGGAGGCATATCATATGATGTCTGTTGATTGCTGTAAGATGAACCCGAATTGTTTTCAGCAGAATTTTGTCCACCAGATTGGGAAGAACCCAGAAATTGAAAGGTTTCTACAAAAATCCTGACTTTACTGGCTTTTTTTCCATCCGGTGTTTCCCAGGTAGATTGTTTGAGCCTGCCTTCTATGGCTACCTTCGTGCCTTTTTTTGCATATTGCTTTAAAATATCAGCCAACTTTCCCCAGGCTTCACAATCGAAAAAATGGACTTCATCCTTTTTTTCTCCGTTACTTACATAGGTTCTATTATTGGCTATGCTAAAATTAGCCACACCCGATTGATTGATTACTTTAAACTCGGGATCGCGGGTCATCCGCCCAATGAGAATAACTTTGTTTATTTCATTTGGCATTGTGAAAACTTAAACCCTGGCTATCATGACTCTCAGGATTTTCTGGTTAATCTTACATTCGTGTTCGATTTTGGCTATACTGGAAGGTTCTGCGTTAAACTTTAGATAAGCAAAAAACGCATATTCTTCATGACCAACTTTGTGCCAGAGTCTTTTTTGTCCCCAATCTTCTTCAGCGGTTACTTCTGCTGAATTTTTAGATAAAATTTCTTTAATAGCACTTTTCCCTTCTTCAATCTCGCTGGCACTATCTCGTAAAAGCGCAGTCATCTCATAATTTCTCATCTATACATACTCCTAAAAACCATCAGGCAGGCATAATTTTCCTATAGAATGATCCATCTTCTTCAAAACAGTTTATCAGTCAACTAATAATACCAAAATATAAAAGAAAGAGAATTCAGAAATTTGATTTGCATCTATAAATCAAAATATATATCATTGAATAAATGGAGGAACTATGCCTGGAGAAGTTCAAACTTTATTGCGCAATTTTTATACTTCTAAGGGAATCAGCGAAGCCAACCTGAGTGGCAAGGCCAAAATCAGGGCCATTCGCATCAAGATTTCCTGTAGCGGTATCAACCTTGCAAATTTTACAAATGAGAGCAACGACCCACCAGAGGTAGTTGCAAAAGTTAAAAATATTATTAATAACCTGGAGACTTAATCTAATGCCAATAGTAAAAACTGTGTATTCTAAAGCTGCACTTGATTTACAAAAAATTATGGAAACGAATCCGGGTCTTATCATTGCATTTTATGGTCCCGATAGTGATGCAAATGGGATCTTTTCTACATTGAATGACTCAAAAATTCCGTTTATAGCCTGCTCTGATACGGGTAGATTTCTTGGAGATTCCTATCATCTGGAAGAGGATTCTTTTGTTGCTCTCGGATTTCCGAAAGAGATTTTTGATTCTATAGATATTATACATTATGATCTTTCCCCTGAAAAAAATTATGGAGAAATTAAAAAGGATGTAAAAGAAAAATATTTATCGTCTCTGAAAAATTCCGGGATTGATAGAAACTCACCGGATATGGAGCGAGAGTTTGTAATAAACTTATTATACGGTTTAGCTTCCGCAAATCCTGTACTCGAAGCTCAATCGGAGATTAGTTTATTTTTACAAACGGTAGGAGGAAGTTCCGGAGGGAAATTAGATTTTATTCATTCCGAAGTTATGACAAATGGAATGAAGGGTAAGATAGGGGCTTCTGCTATTATACGCCTAAAAAAAGACTACAAAATGGTAATCGATAGGATTTCCAGTTTTGAGCAGGTAAAAGGCAGTTTGAAAGTTACTGCCCTGGAGAATCCGAGACATATCCGGGAATTGAACGGAAAGCCGGCTCTTGATGAGTACCTTTCGAGCGTTGGAGAAACAAAAGATAATCTCTCGGCTTCTCTTTTTGCCAGGTATACTCTCGGAATTGAGCCCGGTGATGGTGAAAAGCTGATTACAAGTATTATGAAGGATGATGGAAAGGGTGGTCTTCTGACCTATAATGACCTGGTGGAAGGTACCGAATTGAATATTTATTCAGCCAAATCACAGGAAGCGGATAGGAAGTCGCAATTACAAAGTCTGAAGAGTTTAGAGCCTATCATTTACATTTCCTTTGATTGCGTACTCTGTTATCTTGCCAGAAATGCTATGGATGAGAAGGAGAAAATTGCTAAATTGTATAGCGAGAACTTACCGAATACAGGGGTGATGGGTTTCGGTACATTTAGCGAAAATATTTGTGGTGCGAATGTAAACCAAACAGAAACGTTTTTGGCTATTTACAAAGCCTGAGAATAGAGGAAGGGATTCGGGATTTTCAACATCCCGAATTCGATTTATTTTTTTATACTTTTAGATACATATTTATAAAGTTCATCAATCAGAAAATTGCAGATAATTGCATTTTCTGGACTTATAGGAATATGCGGATTTTCGAAAAGCCTTTCCTGTATTCGTAGTAATTTATAATTAATAAATTTTTCTTTTATAGTTTTGTTTTTATTATGGGATAAGCGTATATACATAATAAAAGCACCATCTTCCATATCCAGAATTTTGGTTGTCATATAAGCTTCTAAGAATACTTTCAGTTTTGCTTTCAAAGCTTCTTTATCCGGTATATAAACATTTTCTAAGCCCATTGAATTTCTCCTTAAACGTTTAAAACTATTTCATCATTTTCCTCAATCCCGGACTGAGTAGATAGATGAGACCTGTCATAAAAAAAGAGCTAATAATGAATATAGTAAAAAAAGTGGAAGGTGAACCGAACTCTTTCATATAACCGGAGAGTATCCCGGCTGAATAATGAGCTATTGCTGAAGATAAAAACCAGATCCCCATGAGAAGAGAAGCATATTGAATCGGAGCCATCTTGGATACCATAGAAAGTCCCACAGGTGAAAAGGAAAGCTCACCAAGAGTATGTAAAAAAATCATGAGTAAGACCCAGATGATATTTACTTTAGTTGTGCTGGGGTTCAGTTCGCTTGCACCATAAACCAATACAACAAAACCAAGTCCTAATAGAAGCATTCCCAGGCTAAGTTTACTCAGGGTATCCGGTTCTTTATTTTGAGTCCTTAAGGAATTCCATGTATAAGAAAAGAGAGGTGCTAAGAGTAGTATTAATATGGGATTTATAGATTGGAATATGGAAGCGGGAATGTTATAACCCAATACATTTCTATCTATATGCCTATCTATAAAAAGACTAATAGAGGAGCCGGCCTGTTCATAAGCAAACCAGAAGAAGATACTAAAAAATGCGAGGATACAAATTACAATAATATGTTTTTTTTCTTTTTCTTGCAGGGGAAGTTTTTCTGTATCAGACTTTACTGAAAGAGTAGGTGGCTCTTCTAAAGATGAGAGTCCGTACATGAATTGCAAAAGACCGAGTAACATTCCGAAAGCTGCAACTCCGAAACCATAATGCCAGCCAAATGTTTCTCCAAGGTAGCCGCAGAGTATGGGACCTATGGCAGCACCGAGGTTAATTCCCATATAAAAAATGGTAAAAGCGGAATCTTTTTTTTCAGGCACATGCCTGTATTGATAACCGAGTAGTGTAGAAATATTTGGTTTAAAAAAGCCATTACCCAGAACGAGTAGGCTGAGCCCTAAAAAGAAAGTAGGGATTGTATCCATGGCCAGGGACAGGTGACCGCAGATCATTAGAATCCCACCCAGGATAATGCTTTTAGAATATCCCAAATACTTATCCGCCAAATACCCTCCAAAAAGCGGAGTGAGATAAACAAGGCCGGTATAGCTACCATAAATTAGACCGGCGGTTCTGTCTGAATAATGAAGGGCTTTCACCAGGTACAGGATGAGTAGGGCACGCATTCCGTAGTAACTAAAACGCTCCCACATTTCGGTAAAGAAAAGAAGGAAAAGCGTTTTATTCTTCAGATCCGGCAATCTTATTTTTTATTCCTTGATATCCAGCGAATGTCTTCTTTTTGGTTTTCATGATTGGCATATCTTCCGCAAACAAATAAAAAATCAGATAAGCGGTTAATATAAGAAAGGTTAATCTCAAAAATTTCATGCTTACTTTCCTGGGCACGAACCATAAGCCTTTCGAGATTTCTACAAATCGTGCGACTCATGTGAAGAAAGGAAGCAGCTTGTGAACCTCCGGGAAGTATGAAATTTCTCATAGGTTCCAGGTGTGAAAGAAGATCATCAATTTTATGTTCAAGGTACAAGACATCAGTTTCCTGAATGGAAGGGCCGGTAGATTCTTCTGAACGATAGCCCGCAAGCTCAGCTCCGAGTTCAAAAAGTAGGTTTTGGGTTTCTAAAAGAGGCTCTTTTAGCTCAGAATTTTCGTTTAAAAAAGAGATAGCAAGCCCTATTGATGAATTTAACTCGTCTACTGTTCCGTATAACTCTACATAGTCATTGGATTTCGAAACCTTCTCGCCTGAGGCGAGCATTGTAAAACCTTTATCGCCTTTTCTTGTATAAATTTTCATAACCTGAATTTCACTAGTGTACTTAGCTGAAATTTGTCTACTTTTTTCTAATAAAAGTAGCTTTACTTTTTTAAAAAGAAATACTATCTGTAATCCGGTGTCTTATTTTATTAAAATAATACTCAGTTTGGTATTTTTCCTCTGTAGTTTTGCGGGCACTGCAAAACCGGTTATTGACTTTCATACGATTTATACTTCGGAATTGCAGGGTAAGCAAATGGCTTATCAGGCATATCTATTGGAGGACAAACAAAAAAATTTTAATTTTAAGGAAATACTTTTACATCCTGAAGATTATCCATTTTCACAGGTAAACAATGTAAGACATTTAAATCTTGGTTTTTCTAATTCTAAATATTGGATTTTATTTTTAATTCAGAATGATAATAAAGCGATTTTTAAAGGAAAAATTGAATTAAATAATCCTTTTATAGAAAAGGTTAATATTTTTATATACAATTTTACTAATCAATCTATACAAAAGCATAAAAAGGGTTTATTAAGGAGTAATACTGAACTATTTCCCTTGCATTCTTTTCGACTTGAAGCCGGTGAAAAGATTTTAATTCTTTATGAAATTCAATCTAATGTTAGTTTGAAACTTCCTATGAACCTTTATTCAGCAAGACAATTTAAAAAGGAATCCCGACAGAAAGCACATTTTTTGTTTTTTATTTATGGATTTCTTATCTCTATTATTGTATTTAATTTAATTCTTTTTTTTGTTATGAAAGATCGCTCTTTCATATATTTTATTTTTCTAATTATCTCTTTAGGATTTTATAATACCGGCTTTGACGGTATTTTACTATTTTATTTAAAACCTGAATATGGAAAATTTTATCTTCCTCTTATATTGATTTTTGCAAACTTGAGTTTTCTTTTCCTTCTATTGTTTACCAGGATATTTATGGGTATTAAGAAGGGTAGCAATACTGAGTATATCCTTAACTTTTCAATTGTATTTACCTTTTTATTTATTTTTTATGCTCTGTATAAGCCTACCGTAACGAATAAGATATTGTATCCCTGGAGTTTACTGATAAGTATTGAGGTTATTGTAATTTCTATAATTCAATATAAGAAAGGTTTTTCTCCGGCATTTATTTTTTTATTTTCTAATCTGGTTCTCCCTATTTCAATATTCATTCTTTCTTTAACTTCTTTTGGTTTTACTTCCTATAACTTATTCACAAAAAATATAATGAAGCTTAGTTATATATTACAGGCTTTAATTTTCACTATTGCTATTGCCAGAAGAATAAAGGTTTTAGAAAGTAATTTACAACACAATTTGCAGGATGAGATTCACAAACACGTAGTCCTTCTAAGGCATGAGGTGGAGGAAAAAGGTATTGCCCAGAATAAACTTATATTAGCAAAAGAAAATGCTGAAAATGCACTAAAAGTAAAAAGTGAATTTCTGGCTAATATGAGTCATGAGATACGAACTCCTATGAATGCTTTGATGGGCATGGCACAGCTTCTGGAAGCAACAGAGCTTTCGAAGGAGCAGATCGGATATTTAAATTATCTGAAGATAGGAGCAAAGGATTTATTGAAGATCATAAATGATATTTTAGATTATTCTAAAATTGAATCCGGTAAAATGGAGATTGAAAATATTGTATTCAACTTGAAAACGGCTATGCTGGAAATAGTGACCCTGTTTAGCTCGGAAGCAAAAAAACGTAATAATAAGCTAAGTCTTATGCCTATAGAATCTGAGGTTCCTGAATACATAAAAGCTGATTCAACCAGGCTAAAGCAAATTATCAATAACCTGTTAAGTAATGCTATTAAGTTTACAGAGAATGGAGAAATTTATTTACAGGTGAAATTAGAAAAGGAAGTGGAAAATAAATTATCTTTTAGTGTTATAGATACAGGGATAGGAATTTCTAAAAGTGATATTGAGAAAATATTTGATCCATTTACACAATCCGATTCGTCTATTACACGAAAACATGGTGGGACGGGTCTGGGTTTGAGTATTTGTAAGAAGCTTGTTAACCTAATGGGTGGAGAAATATGGGTGGAAAGTATGGTAAAAAAAGGCTCTGTGTTTTCCTTTTCTATTTCTTATGAAATGCCCGGTGACTTAGAAATAAGAAGTTACAGGTATTCTGAACAAAAAACTGGTGAGATAAAAAATATCAGGATGAGTACGGATATGAAAGAGCAAAGTATTATGATTATGGTAGCTGAGGATAATGAGATAAATCGTATCCTGGCAAAGAAAGTTTTTAAAAAAATGGGTTATTCGATTACTTTGGCCCAAAATGGTCAGGAAGTTTTAGAACTGATGGAGAATGAAAAGTTTGATATTATTTTTATGGATATCCAAATGCCTATTCTGGATGGACTTGAAACTACGGAACAAATTCGCAAGACTTATGGAGGTAGCTTTCCTATTATAATAGCCCTGACGGCGAATGCCCTGGCTGGAGATAAAGAGAAGTATTTAGCTAAAGGAATGAATGATTATATCTCCAAACCCCTTGAGGTTGAGAATTTGCAGCATATCCTGAAAAAGTGGGAAAAGATTTTACCTAATCGCTGACCGAAAATAACTTGTTGAAGCTATTTGCCTTGTAAATGGTTTCTCTATATTCTCCTTCAGGCTCAGACTCGATTGTGATAGCTCCTCCGGTATGGAAACTACAGGTCGAATTTTTAAGATAAGCAGTGCGAATCAAAATATTACTTACTAAACTTGTTTTATTAAAATAGGCTATACTACCCGTATAGATTCCTCTTTCTAAATTTTCTATCTCATGAATAATTTCCATACAACGTTTTTTAGGGCAACCTGTAATGGAACCCCCGGGTAAGCAGGCCAGTAATAAATCAATATAAGAATATTCTTGTTTAAGAATTCCTTCAATTACTCCCAATAGATGGTGTACGTTAGCAAAGGATTCCATTTTTTTTCTTTTTTTTACTTTTACAGAAGCAAATTTAGAAACTTTACCCAGGTCATTACGTAAGAGATCAATGATCATATAAAGTTCCGCTTGATCTTTTTGAGAAAAGTAGAGGGAACGTCTGTTGGCTTTATCTTTCTTTTTTTTGTTGGCTCTTTGTATAGTTCCTTTTATCGGTCTTGTTTCTATTTTTTTCCCTTCTGCATATAGGAAGGATTCCGGTGAATTAGAGACTACACATTCTTCCTCTAATAAAAAATAGGCTGAAAAGGGAGCCGGATTTATCTGGTATAATTTTAAAAATAAAGAAATGGGAGAACCGGAGAACTCTGCTTCGATTTTTCTGGAAAGATTGAGTTCATATACATTGCCACTGCGTATATAATCTTTGACCTTCTTTACTTTTTGTATATAAGTATTCTCATTTTCACTGGAGATAGGATTTTGCAATTTAAAGTTTTTATTAAAATTGAATTTTGAATTTTTTCTGAGTATTTTTCCAGGAATTTTATAGTTCAGTTGAATACAGGTTTTTGTACGAGTTTGAATATTATAAAAATAATAGGTATTATAGCAGGCGAGTATCCAGGCAGGAGAAGTGAATTCAGCATTGGATATTAAACCATGCAGGTATCTTCCATACTCATAGGAATAAAGCCCGGCAAGACAGCAATTTGAAACCGGGGCAGGGAATTCTGATGTATTAAAACTATCTAATATTTTCCTTTGAATGGAGCTTTCCTCCTCCTCAAGGAGGTAGCAGGAGGTTTTTTCTTTCACAAGAACGCCTTCGGCATTAAAGGAAAAAATTACATGAGGAGAAAAAGCAAGGACAGCCTGAAAATCGTTTTGGGTTTTAGATCCACTGCGAAAGAAAAAGGTATAATCATAAGCACCGTATATCTCCAGATCTTCCGTAAAATTCCCCTGCCAGAACTTTTCTTCTAAGGTGTAAGATTGAATTTCAAGACAGGGAAAATTCTTTTTAGCGGGAAACAAGAGCCTCTGAGTCTTTAATGCCTATAGATTCATATATTTTTATGGTGGAGCGGGAGCGATTCAGTGTGTAGAAGTGAATGCCCCGAACTTTATGGTCGATAAGGTCTCGAACCTGCTCGGTGGCCCAGTGAAGTCCAACTTTCTCTACATACTCTTCCGATTCGGCTCGCATCAAAGAACGCAAAAGCTTGGCGGGGACTCTGGAACCCAGGGCTAACTCTGACATCCGGCTCAGTCCTTTCATGGAAGTAACCGGCATAATTCCGGCTATAATCGGAACCTTTATTCCTGCAATTTCGCAACGTTCACAGAAGTCATAGAAGTCTGAATTATCAAAGAAAAGCTGGGTGCAGATATAATCGGCTCCTTCATCTACCTTACGCTTCAGATACTCGATTTCTTTCAAGCGATTGGGTGTTTCGGGATGACCTTCCGGAAAGCCGGCAACACCAACTCCCATGGAGGGAAAATGTTTTTTTATAAACGCTACCAGTTCATAGGCGTATAAAAATCCACCCGGTACAGGCTCGAAATGGCTCTGACCTTTGGGAGGATCTCCTCTCAGGGCCATGATATTGGTAATGCCGCTTTCTTCATATTTTTCGAGGATTTGTTTGGTCTCTTCTTTATTGGAACCCACACAGGTCAGGTGGGAAATAATCGTGAGATCTGTTTCTTTTTTCAGTTTTACCAGAAGATCATGGGTTAGTTGCCTGGTTGAACCCCCGGCTCCATAGGTGACAGAGACATAGCCCGGTTTTAAAGGCATCAGTTCGGCCATATTGGTATATAAAGACTGAGAAGCTTCTTCTGTCTTGGGAGGAAAGAATTCGAAGCTTAAACAGGGCTTTTTTTCTTCTAAAATCTTTGATATATGCATATATTGAATCTCTCCCTTACTTTGAGTCTCCTGATAGGGTTTATGTACCGGCTGCAAGGGCAAGTATTTTATTCTCGAAATGAAAATCTATCGTATATCCTTTTTAAGAGGTAATTTGTTTACTTTCAACTATATACCTTTTGTAAGTGCATAATCCCATTCCTAAGTGATAAAGAATACAAAAGAAGTTACTTGACAAAACTATTTTTAAGAATTAAAATGAGACTATAGAAGGTAAATCATTTTGGAAACTTCATTCTATAAACCTGAACAGGATGAAATAGTAATCTTTTTTTTGAATGAACTAAAAAAAAATATATCAGAAAATCTGAAAAATGTAATACTATACGGTTCTCGTGCTCGAGGAGATTTTTTTAAGCATTCCGATTATGATTTCCTAATAATCTTAAAGAAGAAAAACTTACAAATAAAAGAACTAATATATGATATAGGTTATGAAGTCCTTGATGTTTTTGAAAAACTTGCATCATGTATCATTTGGGATGAAGAAGAATGGGAAACCAAAAAAGACTTCTCTCTCGGGAAAAATATCCAGAATGATGGAATTGTTCTTTTATGAATCTTATTGAAATCAAAAAACACCTTTTGAAAGCGGAAGCAAAGTTATATGCAGGGAAAACAAACTTTCAGTATTCTCAGTATGATGATGCTGTTTCAAGAGCATATTACTCGGTCTATCACGCAATTTGTTCAGCTTTACTAACGAAAGAGCTATCGTTTTCTTCTCATAATCAAACTTTAGGTAGTTTCAATAAAGAGTTTATAAATACAGGAATTTTTCCAAAAGCTTTTGGAAAAAAAATATACAAACTTTTTGAAATTCGTGAGGAAGGTGATTATGATATAGATTCTGATATTAATAAAACTTTAGCCGAAGAATCTATAATTTCTGCTGAAGAAATATTAAATTCTATACAAGCCTATATTACAAAAATTATTTCCTAAACATCCTGATAAGAATCTATAAAAGCATTTTGTTTTAACTGAAGCTTGACTTGAATTGTTGTGATAGAATTAAATTATGGATTTAGAGAAAACCTATGAGAGCAGCTGTTTTACATAAAAATCAAACCCATTTACAAATTGAAGAAAAAGCACTACCACAACCCGGAAAAAATGAGGTTAAGGTGAATATTAAATGCTGCGGAGTCTGTGGTTCCGATGTGCATCTAACGGTTCATAAGCAAATAAAGTTAAAGCATTATCCACTCACTCTCGGTCATGAGGCCTCAGGTATTGTAGTTTCGGTGGGAGAAGGGGTAAGCCGCTTTAAAAAGGGAGAAAGGGTTGTGATTGCTGCGGGAACCAGCTGCGGACATTGCAAGTTTTGCGAGAAAGGACTCTGGAACCTTTGTCCGGAAGTGGGAGTGCTCGGAGTTGATTCGGATGGAGCTTTTGCAGAAGAGATTATGGTTCAGGATAGATATTTAATCCATCTACCGGAGACAATTCCATTTGATGAGGGAGCGATTCTTGCTGATGCAGTTTCTACGCCTTATCATGCTCTAAAATATGCCGGGAAGATAGACGCGGGAGAAGTTGTAGCTATATTTGGCTGTGGTGGACTTGGTATCCATGCGGTACTTTTAGCTAAGGTTCTGGGAGCGTCAAAAGTCATTGCCTTCGATGTAGATAGAGGAGCTCTGGAAAATGCTTATTCATTAGGAGCCGATGAAGTACTTAATCTGAAAGAAATTAAACATTCCGGTAAACTTCTAAGAGAGCTGACTAATGGAGTGGATCTGGTCTGTGATTTTTCCGGCCACTATGCAAATATTCGAGATAGTCTTCGGGCTATGAATTCAGGAGGACGTATGGTGATGGTCGGAATCGGAAAAAATTCACTCGAAATCCCTTTTCCGCTGATGATGGTGGAAAAACAAATCAGTATTATTGGCTCTTATGGTTGTGACAGAAGAAGTATTCCGGAACTTATCGATTTATACACACAGGGAAAATTGAACTTAAAAAAATCTATTACTTCACACCATCCTCTGGAAGAAGTAAATGATTGTCTTGAAAACTTGTATCATAGAAACGGAAATCCTATTCGGTATATCATTTGCCCGAACGGAAGGTTGTAATACTGAGTTGTTTGAAGATAAGACTGCTTATTTGTCTGAAGTAATTTCACTGGAAATAGTGAAGAAGTTGAACCGGGTTAGATAGCTTATATCTTTAGAAATTATGGAACTAAGTCTATACCTGATTATTTTTTTTGTAGCTCTCTTTGCATTTACTATTGCCATAGTTGCTGGTGGTGGAGGTGGCTTATTATTGATTCCATTACTTGGTGTATTTTTACCTGCTACTCGAGTACCAGCAGCACTAACGATAGGAACCCTAAGCAGTACCATTAGCAAATTGGCCTTGTTTCGTGAACTCGTTGACAAACGCATTGTCAAAGGATTTGTTCCTGCATCATTACCTGGTGCTGCACTGGGAGTATGGCTCTTAGCGAACATCAATACCAATCTTGTTGAACTGTTTATCGGTTTGTTCTTAGTATCCAACTTGCCTTTGCTTCTTTTTTCCCGAAAAACTATTGATGATGCTATTACAAAACCGGTTAGCATGACAAGTATTGTATTAGCAGGATTCATTGCCGGTCTAATTTCAGCTCTAATTGGTGCTGTTGGTGTTTTATTTAATCGCTTTTATTATCGTTGTGGTTTAAACAAAGATGCAGTAATAGCAACCCGTGCTGCTAATGAAATCACCCTACATGTATTTAAACTTATTCTGTATGCTTTCATTGGTTTGATAAATATAGCTGTATTCAAAATGGGTATTGTTATGGCTATTGCAGCTATCCTGGTTGCTCTGGCAGGTAAATCAATTATTAAAAAAATTTCGACTTCCCTTTTTAAACAAATCGGTCATGTTGCTATGGTACTGTCCGGTACTATTATGCTTCATAGTGCTTCAGTCAATATTATTACCAGGAATAATCCCCAAATTAGGTTAAAATATTTGGAAGGTGGTATTGACGGTCAACTTCATTGGAGCTCAATTCTTTATATTGTAGAGTTTCGATTTGAAGAAGGTTTTGAGTTTGAACACGCAATTCAATTTGAAGAACTACCTGAGCATCTACAAGCTACCTATGCAGACTTATATAAAAACTATCTTCTTACAGTAGAAAAAGTTTACTCGTTCGAAGGTATCAGCTATGAGCTTTATGTTTTTAACAAAAATCACAAATTACTAAAAAAAATTAACCACGAGTAATCATGTAATCAAGTTTTCTCAAAGTAAACCCGTATCTATCCGAATGGAAGGTTGTAATATTTTCTATTGTAAATATTTTATAGTAGACTAAATTGTCTACTTTTTCCAATATGGTTTTAGTAGACCGATTGGTCTACTTTGGAATTTTATCAATAGAGGTAAAGAAGATGTCAAACAAACCCTATATCACAACAGAAAGAAGAGGGCATATTTTTTTGATCTGCCTGGATAGGCCCGAAGTACGTAATGCGGTTAATATGGAAATGATCCAGCAATTAAGCGATGCCTATACAGAGTATGAAGATGATAAAACTGCAAGATGTGCTGTAATTTATGCCAGTGGTAAACATTTTACTTTTGGCCTTGAACTTGATACTGTGAGTCAGGCTTTGCTGGCAGAAGGCAAATTGAAATTTTCCGAAAACAATGTGGATCCGGTGGCTGTTGGTTTTTCAGAAAGAGTTCGAACCAAACCTATTGTTTGTGCTGTACATGGATTTTGTTTAACTCTTGGGATAGAACTTATGTTGGCATCGGATATTACGATTGCAGCGGAAAGAACCCGGTTTTCACAGATGGAGGTTCAGAAGGGGATTTTACCTTTTGGTGGAGCAACATTTCGCTTTTTAACTGCTTCGGGTTGGGGAAATACTATGCGCTATCTTTTAACGGGCGATGACTTTGGTACTGATGAAGCCCTTCGAATGGGACTTATACAGGAGGTGGTGGAAAAAAAAGAACTGCTAAATCGCGGCATACAACTTGCTGAGAAGATTGCTTTGCAGGCACCTCTGGCGGTTCAAGCGGTAATAGCTAATGCACGAAAGTATCTTAGTAAAGGAGAGGCAGAAGCGATAAAAGAATTAAGCCCAAAAGCTCTTGAATTGCTACAAACTGAAGATGGCAAAGAGGGAGTAAAATCTTTCATAGAAAAACGGACAGCAGTTTTTGTCGGGAAATAGTAGTTTTTTATAATACGTTAACTATTAGGAGGATGTTGAGTTTGTCGAGTCATGAGAGTTTAAATCTTTTGCGATATGATTCAGGAACTTTTCCATGTAATTGAAATATCTGGGATTGGGATCTAACTTGTAAGAGTTCATGGCACCTTCATATAAAAATAGTATCTCTTCACTTATCTCTTTTGCTTGTTTATGAGATAGCTTATAATGATTCAGGAAATATTTAATGAAGGGTTCCTTTAATTTCGTGAAAGAGGAACGCACTTCTTTTGTTAAGTCCGAAGAATTTACAGGCATATTGACAAGGGGGCAGCCCAGTGAATAGTTTTTTGAAAGTTTTCTCTTTATTATTTTTAACCAGGCTTCAAGAAAATCATTAAATTTCGAGTACTTTGTTAAGAGTCTATTTGTTAAGTTAAGTAATTCATGTTCTATGCTTTGAATATACATAATTCCTAATTCTGTTTTAGAGGAAAAATGTGTATAAAAAGATTTTTTATAACTGGATGAATCGTTTAAAATTTCATTTATTCCGGTTTCTGAGTAACCTTTTTCATAAAATAACCTGAAGGCTGTCTCCATGATTTTTGTTCTGGTTTCTGTTTCTTTTTTCATTTTTCCAGTAATATATAAATAAATGAAATTGTCTACTGTAATATAGTATTCCTCTTCATTTACACTTAAGAATACATTACATCTTTACTCAACTGTATAGCTGTTTGATTTTCTGGTTCCTTATCTAAGACTTTTCGTAAGTATTTTTCCGCTCTCTCGTAATTATATAACTCAAGATAAGTGTCCGCCAGATGCAATAAGTTAATTATATCATCGGGGTTTCGAAGCCTTACTCTTTCTGCATACTCTACAGCTTTCTCAAGATTTCCAATTTTTCTATAACAGTATGAAGTCAAAAATAAGAATCTTGTATTATTCGGATAAATATTAGAGTATTCTTCTGAAAAGTGAGCCGCTCTCTGGTAATCTTTCAATTTATAATAGATCTGTGCCAGGTATTTACTTGTTTTATAGCCTTTCACTTCAGTTGGATTTTCTTTGGTTATAATCTTTCTTGCTTCTTCTATCTTATTTTCAATAAGTAATTCCCTTACCTCTCTCACATAATTTGGAACCGGGTATTCTTTTTCATTTGCTACTGCCTGGGCTTCCAGATCTTTCTTGTATTCCAATCGTAGAAGGGAAATATCATCGGTTAACTCACCTGTTGCGGCAATATTATTATACAGGTTTTGTAACTCTCCCTTTGCTTCTTCTGTTAATCTCAAGATCAAATCCGAGTTATTGTTTATAGATTTCTCACCATTATCATTTAATAATAATATATCATCTCTGCCGTCGGAACCGAGGATGAGTATATCTCCCTTTTTCAGTTGAAATGTGCCGATATGAATAGATCCATCCATACCGGTAGTTCCCAGTTTTCTAAAAAACAGAGAATCTTCATTATCTAAAAATGAAGCCTTTTCATCCCTGTAAAGAATGGTCCAGGGGTGTTCTGCATTAATAAAGTATAAGATACCGCTTGTATTTTCCACCAGACCCAGAACCAGGGAGATAAGCATGGAACCTTCAAAACTTTCAAAAACTGCATGTAACTCCAAAAAGGCATCTTTTAGCCAGCGTTCGGGAGGTTTTTCATAATAGGTTCTTGAAATTTTTGTTCTTTCTATAATCGATTGGAATACAGCTCCCAGTACAATAGCTCCACCGGCACCCTGTATGGATTTACCCATAGCATCTGCATTTAAGAATACAGTAAATGTCTTATTCTGTAATTTTATTGTATGAGATATACAAATGTCTCCACCAATATCTCTTTCCCATTTTTCAAATTTAAACTGCTTTTTCTGGCGTATTAGAAATGAAATTTCCAATTCTTCGGTTTTGGTTCTATTTACACCTAAAGGTCGGAGTAGAAGAGAGGTTAAAAAGTAATCTCCATCCTGTTTCTTTTTTAGGCCGTGAACTTCATCCAGGGTATTCTGTAATTGCAGTGATTGTTTTTCAACCAGGCTTTTTTCTTCAGCCAAAGAATAGCGGGTGAGAATCAAATCTTTTCTCTGTCGATAATCTTTCCTACTAAAATAAAGTAAGACAAGAAGATATACAACCTGCATTAGGGCAAGAATATGATAGGTTTCTTCCGTATTTTCAAATAATAAATAGTACCAGCTGGGTCCTGAAAGAGCAGTAGCAGATAATAAGAAAGCATACTTGCTGGCAGAAAAGGAAAATGCAGCGGCACCGATGATTCCAACCATAAGTGAATGAGTAGCAAGAGCAATCGCGATATTTTTACTTATGCGTACGACTTCAAAGAAAAAAAGACCGATTACGAATAGAGTCATGACAACACCGGTAATCAGAAAAAATTCTCTCCAAAACATAGAGGATATTTTTCTTTCAAAAATAAAGACTATCAAAAAAGTAAAAAATGCAGGAGGAATGATATACAATATCCAGTTCTGAAGCATGTCGGAAGGTATATAGGTATATACCATATAAGCATATAAGAACATAGCCATATACATGGCTATCACTGCCAGTTTCAAATTAGAAGTGAAGGTTTCTAATAGAATCTTCTGTGATTCTACTTTAAATTGAGGAGTTGTAGTTCCGGAATTTTTTGAAATCGAGAAAAAAGGTTTTTTTGCTGATTTCTCTATAGCTTCATTTTCTTTCTGTATCATTTTTTCCTCTATTAAGAAAGGACTTTTAAAATAATCCTGGCTAATAAAATTTTAATTATCATGGCTGTAGGAAAGACCATAGCGTATCCAAGGTTCGGCGCATTATTCTTCACCTCATCATTAGAATAAGCAAGGACAGCCGGTTGAGTTTGCATTCCGGAAATAATTCCCATTAAAAGGGGGAAGGGGATTTTTAAAACTCTAAGACCTATAAGCATCATGAGAGAAGCATTTACAAAGGTAACCACCATACCCGATATTAATATCACAAGACCATAGGCTTCCACATTCTTCCCGAATGAGTAACCGGCTTTTAAACCGATTCCTGCGAGAAAAAGTACCACTCCCATTTGTCTCAGGGTAAGATTGGCGTTATATGACATGGTCCAAACAATTCCCCTTGTTCTTCCAATTTTTCCGAGGATAAGAGCTACAATTAAAGGTCCTCCCGCAAAACCGAGGTGAAATGTGCCACCCGGCATAGGAATGGGAATTAGACCTACTAAAAGTCCGAGAGCAATACCTATGGAAATACTAATATAATCAATATGAGCAATCGATTGAAAGGAATCTCCGAAAAACTTTCCGACGGTATCCAGATCTTTTCTGGAAGCTACTACTCGAATTCTATCTCCGGCCTGTAAAACAGTTTCATTTGTAGGTATAATATCTATATCCCCACGTTTTACCCTGGTGATGGTGGCCTGAAGTTTTTTATGTAAATCCAGCTCTCCCAGGGGAATACCGATTACCTCCGGGTTAGAAACAACAATTCGACGGTAATCGAGGTTGTCTCTCTGAACGTGTAACCTGGTATCTACCCTGGGGCCAAAAATAGGAGTGACTTCATCGAGGATTTTCCTGGGGGCTACCATGGTTAAAATGTCTCCTTCCTCTAAAACGGTTTCTCCTGTAACAATTTCAATATTCTCTGAGTTTTTATGTTTTATACGAGAAAGGATTAATCCTTTTAAATCCTTGGCTTTGAAAATTTCCCTTACCAGCCAGCCAAAAATTTTTGGATTACTTACAAGCACATCTTCATTTTCCAGTTCTTCTCCACCGAGCCCCATAGTTCTTGCTATTTTTTCGGACTCTTCTTGCAGGTTGATGGAGAAGAGTTTTTTGAACAATTGAAAGCCAAGAATTACACCGATGACACCGAAAGGATAGGCTACCGAATACCCGATAACTGGTTCGGAAAGTTTCTGGTCTAATTGTGCTCCACTAAGGTTCGGATACATATTTTTAATGGTATCTACAACGGTTGCAAGAGCCGGTGTATTCGTTAAAGAGCCGCAGTATAAGCCGGAAAGGATAGAGCCATTTTGAAGACCCGGAACAAAGTAATAGAAACTTATGGTAATCAATGAAGAGAGTAAGAGGATTCCGGCAACGCTTACATTATAGGCAATTCCCTGTCGGTTTAAAGAAGCAAAGAAACTCGGACCGGATTGTAGACCAATAGTATATACAAAAAAGATGAGTCCAATTACATAGATTATGTCCGGAACCTTGAAATCCGGGTGTAAAGAACCAAAGGCCAATCCTACGAATAATACGGCTGAAACCCCCAGACTAAAACCCTTGATTCGAATTTTGCCTACAAGGTAACCGATGGCGATTACCAAAAAAAGGAGAAGAATAGTATTGTGTTTAAAAAACTCTAACATAAGTTACTGAGTACAATAAGTAAGGGCGTATTTGTGTTCAATGATTTTATTTGTTTGAGCGAGAAAGTTTTTTGGGATTTGACAAAGCTATCCCCATCTATAAAAAAGAAAATCATGCAAATTTTAAATAGCTCGTCTCTTTTTCTTTTTGTCCTCTGGGCACTTTTTCTTTTTTCCTGTTCAAAGTCCGGGTATGTTCAGCCTTCTGCCTCTGAAGATACAAGTCTCATTGAAGATATTGCCGGAAAAAAGCTGACGGTCAATAGTTTTGAAAAAGCCTATATTCGAGCCCTTGATTCTTTTGCCAGAACCCGGAATATGGATCCTGAGGATTTTTATCTGCTGGTAAGAAGCCCTGAGACCTCCTTACCTCCGGAGTATAAAAATTTTCAGATGCAGTTTAATAAACCGAATTTTTACCTTTCTTATCGACAAATGCTAATGGTTCAAGCAGATGCAGAGAAAAGTGGTTTTGTCGGAGAAGCCCATACCCGGAAAACCCTGGAGCACCTGCGATTACAAACTGCGGCTAATTATTTTCTTCAGGAAAAAATTAATAAGAGTCTGAATATACAAAAAGAAGAAGCAGAGAAAGAATGTTCCTTCATTCGGCAGGAAAAGAAAACGTATAAAAAAATTGATAATAGTATTTGTTTGGCTATCGGAAGAACCGTTGTTAGACAAAAAAAATCCGGTGTTGTTTTCTCGGCTTATCTAAATCATTTGCGAGAAGGAGTTAGTATCGAGCAAAATGATTCTTTAGATATTGAGAATATACTAAGAAACCTTAATAGAATCGGAGAGAATAAAGAAAACCCCTTACTCGTTCGGGTTGGAACAAGAGAAATTCGTGCTAATGATTTTATTAACTACTACAATACAGAACTCACTTCTTTTAGTGATTTACAGGGTGTTACTGAAAACAGTCTGGAAGTTATAGCGAATATGAAAGGAAGAGAAATTCCGGTAGAGTTTCAGATTTATAAAGAAAAATTTGATAGGGTAAGTGTATTTAACAATTTGAAACTGTTTGTAATGTTGCAACATTATTCAGAAATTGAAAATTACAATACCAGGTCGGATATCCGTTCTTTACTTGATTTATCCGATCTACAAACCTTAACCCGGATGTATTTGTTTCATGTCGCAAAACAGGGAATTAAAATTTCTAAGGCTGATATAAGCACGGAATGTAAACGTTTAAAAGCTACATCTGAATTTTACAAAAGTTTATCGGAAAAGGAATGTAATGTTCTCGCAGAGAGCTATTTGTATCAGTCAGAATTTGAAGTGAAAGTTCCGGCAGTTATGAGAAAAATTACAGATAGAATCAGTATTAAACATAATGAAGCTTTTGATTTGAAGGCTTATTTGAATAAGCCTGTACAATAAAACTATAGAGGTAACCTTATGTCCGGTTTTGAAGGTCATACAAAAGGTGGTATTGTTGCTGCCGGTATTTATATTCTTCTGCTTTTAATTATCCAGGTGTTCAGTACAAGTTTTGCCTGGGTAGAATTTCCAATTTTTATCGGGCTATGTCTTTTCGGAGCCTTATGGCCTGACACCGATGTGGGAAGTACCAGCCGAATTATTATTTATGTACTATTTTTCATAATAGATGTTTTACTTATCTTTGTTTTTAAATACTACCTCGAAGCTGCCCTTTTCGGTCTATTTACTATGCTTCCGGCAGTAAGTAAGCACAGGGGATGGACTCATTCCAAATTCTGGACATTTATCGTGGGTCTTCCACTTTTAGCACCTTCTTTTGTTGCCGGTGAATTTCTAATCGATGTGCATATCTATGAATATCGTAACCTGATCTATTTTGGAGTTCCCTATTATTTCTCCTTCTTATTCGGAGTTGCGAGTCATCTTATCCTGGATGAGCACCCTTATTTTAAAGCTATGAGAAGTAAAGCAGGTAAAAAAAGGAGTTAAATATGCGAAGATTTATATATATAATATTTCTAATGATTATTTCAAGTTGTAAAACTATCCCGGTACATACTGAAACCTCCATCAAAGAACTCAATGAAAAACCGGAAAGCTATGAAGGTCAAACGGTTCAGGTTCGAGGTTTAGTTACAGATAAGGTTCCCGTATTTTGGAGGAGGGGGGCTATATATCGTATATTTGAGAATGAAAAAGAGTCTATCTGGATTTTTACCAAGAATTTACCGGCTCCCGAACGCGGAAGTAAACTTCTTATCAGCGGAACCGTGAAAAAGGGAACTCCGGTAGCCAATAAAGTTATTGGCTATATTATTTCTGAAGAGAAACGGACCGTTCTTTCCGAAGGCACTGAAAAATGAAAAAGATTAAGTGTGTTCCATAACAAATCTTTACTGCTGGACACAGATAAGTCTTTTGCTAGTATCACAACCTGAGGAGAGAAGTCGAATAGACCATTCTGTGTTAAAAAGAACACTTCCGGAAGAGCCATTCTCTGTATTTGCATCAGAAGACCAATTTGTACAGTGCTGGGTATGGCTCGTCCAATCTGAGTTTAAACCCGTCCAGTCAGCTGCAAGAGCAGTCCCGAAAGAAGCATCCATATCAAAATTAAAAAGGCCCGCTGCTGTTGTGGTTCCTATTTTTGTAGTTCCATCCGCCCGGAAATAATTTGTATTAGAGAGTAAAACCCAATTAATTTTCGAATCTCCCGTATTGGGACTTAAACTTGCCTGTCTTGAAACTCCATCAACAAGCAAAGCTTTATAAGTATTGGGTATATTAGAAGGTTTAGCCGAGTCGCTATTGCATTTCGCATCGGCTCCGCTAACACCCCCCAAATTGCCATTATAGGAAGCGTTGCTAATAAAAATGATCTTATCATCATCATTATTTCTTACTTTTCCATCTGCCGGATCTACTCCATTGAATAAGTTTATAGGATCCGAGGAGGATAAAGCTCCCGTTACAACAAGATAGTCTTTTCTTCCATCTGCAATGGTATCGTCTACACCGGTAATAGTAATATACTGATAGGTATTCCAATTTGTATCATTAAAGCTTAGACTGGACTGAGAGAGGGTCCCCTCGGCTGTATTGGAACTACTCAGGGGAAGTGTTACTGTAAATCCATTTGTAGGTTTTGCACCCAATTTAAACCCGAGACTGGCTGTACCTCCGGATTCGGAAGTATATAACCATCCCGTTGTACTTAAAACAACAGCCGTATTTTTGTCGGTATTTGTAAGACTTACATCAGCAGGATCAAAGCCGTTAAAAAAAGTATCGGAAGTTGTAGTATCGGCTTGAATGGCGACTGTGTAGCTTATATCTCCATCCAATAAATCATCCGAAAGCCCGGTTACTGTTATCTTATTTGAATTATCAAAAATATTCCAGTTTGTTGAATTAAGAGTTATTGTAGGGCTAGATACACTGGCTTCGGTAGTGTCGAGGCTTTGTATGGGAAAAACCACATCGCTTGTAGGAGCCTGAGATGCAATCAAGAAAAACTCGGATGTAAGCCCGTTCTCATCGGTTTGCGGGCTTGTGCTATTTTTACAGGCGATTACTTTAGAAACACCAGTACTGCTGGGACAACTATTTGAATTACTCAAGTTCATAGTATGCCCGTTATAGTTCGAATCGAGGCTGGATGAAGTAATTTTCACTCTGAATTGCTGATAGGTATCGATTCCATTATACTGACCTACTAAGTTTACTATTTGATGTGTTGAATAATTGGCTGCTGTAAAGCTGATGCTCGAAGGAGAAACATAAGCCGGAGGACTGGTAAAGGCCGAGCCATCATTCTGAACAATAGAAAAGTTTAAAGTCACAGTTTCTGTAGGTTCTGTTCTTAATTTAAGCCTGAGACTGGAACCGGCTCCCGTATCGGCACTGAGTAAACCAAAATCACTCCTGGTCGCATTTCCGGTGAATGTATATGAGGTGCCCACCTGGTTGGAAGTATAGTTTTCAACTATATAGCCTTTGGTATCATTATCTGTATTTGTAAGATTTAACACGGGAACATTCAGACTATTATAGATAGGATCTGTGGAGTTAATGCTAAACTGAATAGAGTAACTTATATTGCCATCATCTATATTATCATCTACTCCCGTAACGGTAAAACTCTGAGTAGACGACCAGCAGTTTGCTCCGGGACAGGTAGATGAGAAGGTTAAGCTGGAAGGAGAAACCGTTCCTTCAGTCGTATCACTTGAGATAATACTGATACTTACATCTGCCATGGGTTCTGTATTCAAGCTTACAGTATAGGTTTTGGTTCCTCCGGCTTCTGTAGTTCCCCCGGTATTACCCTGAACCAGAACTGAGGCTGTATCATTGTCCGTAAGGCTGACTGAAACATCCGCCACATCGATATTTTCATAATTCGTAGCGGTACCGAGACTTATTGTGTAAGGTCCCGGCTCTCTCTGTATACTGTCATCAGGAGCACTTACCTCAATGGTTTGAGGAATACTCCAATTATCAGGGGTAAAGGTGAGTTGTGTCACATTGGTACTGATAGGAGAAAGATTGGGAAGGCTTATCGGTATGCTTACATTTGCATAGGGCTTTGAATTTAGGACTACGGTAAAACTGGCAAAACCTGCATTTTCTGTCACATTGATAGAAGTGCTACTGAGTGTTACACCGGCTGAATCATTATCTGTATTCTGAACTTTTTGACTTAAGGCCGGAAGCCCATTATAATTCGAATCGGAACTCTGGATACCGGAAAGGAGGATAGAATACTCAACGATTCCATCCATAAAATCATCATCGATTCCGGTTACAGTAAATGTTTGGGGGATATTCCAGTTTGTAGTATCAAAACTTAAACTGGAAGGAGAGACCGTTCCTTCGAATAGATTGGAAGAAGTAATGCTGGAAATTGTCACGGATGCTGTGGGTTGTGAGTTCAAAACGACCGAAAAACCAGCCGAACCTCCGCTCTCTGTAGTAGTCGTGGCGCCTTGGGGTAAAATGCTTAAACCGGCTGTATCATTGTCTACATTAATAACTTTCAACTGTGAAATTTGAATCCCGGAGAAGCGCTCTTCCTTTGAAGTGCTATTTGAAAAAGTTATATAAGCAGTGGTGTTACCATCCTGAATGGAGTCATCCAGACCTGTAATTTGAATGGTTTTGGGTAGATTCCAATCAGCTTCTGTAAAAATCACACTGCCGGGAGATACCTGAACTTCGGTTGTATTGGAGGATTTGATAGAGGATATGAGAACATCAGAAGAGGGCTTATCACTTAAAGTTAAGGATACATTTATGCTGGTTCCTGACTCATTTACCTGAATTGCGGAGTGAGATAGGCTAATGCTGGGTTCAGGTAGTGCTTGCATCGCAATGGGAATCAATAAATTAGCCTTAAAAGGCGGAGTTGGGGGTAGGCAGGCAGAAAAAAATAGAAAAAGGGTAGAAATAAGTATATTTTTAACTTTATTTTTCGCTAAGAGCATATAAGTATCCTGAACTATCCTATAAGATATAATTTCGAAATTAGTTTATTTAATAGTAATAACAAAATTATACACTTGTTTTTTCTGTTTATGAGACTTTTCTTTATTTTGCAACAAGAAAAAATTAAAATATTATGAGATTCGACCGAATGAATAAAAAAAACGGCACAGGCTGGAATGTGCTTTGCCTGCACAATATGGCTCGGTTGCTGTCCTTTGCCCAGGAACCGTCACAACGCTTTTAATATCGAAGCCAACAGCTAACCGCTAACCTCTAATCCCTAAACACCAGCCTGACCGGTCTGTAGAACTTATCCGTCACCACATCGACTTTTCGCTTCTTGCCCTGCCATTCGTAGTCAAAATAGATATGG
>JACKPC010000008.1 GCA_024233835.1 Leptospiraceae bacterium | reverse complement strand
TAATCCTGTAATTATAACTTTGCCTCAGGACTATTTTTTCCGGAAATGATTGACAATTTCAGAATTTAAGATTAAGCTATAAAGCTAAGGGATATTTTTCTAAACAAGAAAGTCAAAATGTTAGAGGATGATATAACTTCATAAGGGGAACATAATGAAACATAATAGAATGTATTTCGGGCTGTATAGTTTAATTTTCTTTTTTTTGTATGGGATACTCTCGGCTACTCCAATTCCGGAAGAGCAATTAAAAGTTAATTCAGGTCGAATGTTATTTACACTTACTAAAAAAACCGAGTCCGGCTATGATGCAACTATGACTAAGTATGTAAGCATGACAGGCCTTGCCAATAAATTCTCAGGAAATATTAAATTAAAGGAAAAAACTTTTGATATATCTATGAGTATTAATTTAATAAATTTTTTCTTAAGTGGTGAGTTTAAGTTTGCAAATAGCAGAATGCATGAAACACATATGAATTCTGCTAAATTTGGAACTGCCAGTTATAAGGGAACAATCATTTCCTACGACCCTGCTTCCGGCATGGCTAAAGTGAATGGCAAACTAACAGTCCATGGTGTAACAAAAGATAATTTTGTTATCGAGGGAAAGGTTACAAAATCTAAAACGGGAAAGGGTTATGCTCTCAGATCCGATTTTAAGGTTGATTTACAGGACTTTAAGATTCCTATGCCAAATACAAAGTTGGTTGAAGTGAATCAATTAGTGGATGTTAAGTTAAAGTTAGAACTAAAATAAGAACCATTTAATACATATACCATCGGGGCTTCGGTACGCTTCCACTCAGTCTCCGGTGGTGTATCGAAGGGCGATAACACTTGTTAGGATTTCAATGAAATAATCTGACCTTTTTCTATAGCATATTCCCGAATTTTTTCTTCGAGGTAATCAAGATACTCCCGTTGAAAGGTTCCGAAAATAGGTGCCTGCCAGAACTCAATTTTTTTTCCATCTCCTTCAATCAACAATATATGATAAATTCCTTTGGCATAACGCTCTTCTACCTTCATCCTATCTATGCTACTTATAGGAATTTCAATTTTAAGAGGAGGAATATTACCAATTTTTCTGATATAAAAAACTGCATTATTTTTGAGTTCAATAGAAAATGTTCCCGCAGTAGTAATTATCAACTGAACCAACATATATAAGAAAAACATAATGAAGAGAACAATAAATCCATAAACCATTTTTACACCCAGGCTATCATTCTGTCTTTTGAGTTCTTTTAAAAGCCATTGTGCAAATATTATCATTCCGGCCGGTAAAAAAGTATAGAAGGCCATAACCCAAATAAGGATTGGTTTCATACAGAGTTCATATCGCCTGTTTCCATCCGGAGTTTTTTTCATAAAAAGATAGAACATATGCCGCTTAGAAAGGTCTGAATGTTCGGGATCTCCTTCAATATAAATCGGATTTTTATCTGCATTCATAATTTCTATATACTTATTTAATGGGTTCGGAAGCCAGAACTACCTGATTCCTTCCATTTTGCTTGGCCTGATAAAGAGCGTCATCAGCCTGCTGAATTAATTCATATTCGCTTCTGGCAAAACAGTCCGGGTAGCAGGAAACACCAAAACTCATAGTTACATTTAAGCTGTTTCCCTCCCAGTGAAATTCATGGTTTTCAATTTTTTTTCTGAAACGTTCGCAATGTTTAAAGCCGTCCGGACCGGAAGCTTCTAAGAGGATAAGCATAAACTCTTCCCCTCCGTAGCGACAGAGTATATCTTCTTTTCGTATATTACTTTGATAGATTAAACACATTTCTCTTAGTATATAGTCACCGGCAAGATGTCCGTAAGTGTCATTTATTTTTTTAAAAAAATCCAGATCGCATAAAACCACTGTTATAGGAGTATTTTTTTGGACAGAATTTTGAAAGGCTTCCTGAAGTTTTTCGAAGCCGTAACGCCGATTATAAACCTGGGTTAGCTCATCAATAATAGATATTTTACGAAGTTTTTCGTGAAGAAGGCTATTTTGCATAGCATGTCCTAATTGAGAAAAAATCAATTCCATCAGTCGGGAGATTTCTTCATCCGGTTTATTATCTCCGACGAAAATAAAAAAAGAAATGACTGAACTATAGTAACTGACCGGTGCAATGATAAAAAATCGAGGTCTATAACTTAAACCAAAACCTTTTAATTCAACCGGTATATCCTCAGGTAACTCCAGGGTAAGTGTTTTTCTATTGGCTAAAACCCTATCTACAATGCTGCCCGGATGGAACAAATACTCTTTGTCCAAATCGCTTTCTCTTAAACCGTAATGCGATATGCCTTCCCATTTATCTTCCTGGGAATTTTGAATCAGGCAGATTCCTCCGTGAAAGTTTCCCTGCTTGCAGAGCTCTTCCAAAACATAGTGGCTCAGTTTTCGAGTTTCAAGATAATGATGAACAAAGTTGTTTATTTCGAGTAATCTATCTTCGAGCCTAATTCTTTTGTATAATGACAAAACTAATTGATTAAAATTATCAGCAGAGGCTCCGATTTCATCATCAGATTTTATGTGAATCAGGCATTCCTTTTCATCACAAATTCCCATGGAATTATCTGAATTGATTCGGTTTCTGATTTGAACCATTTTATCGAGAAACTGACGAAACTTATTTCCGAGTATTAACTTTACCAGAAGATAATTTAAGATGCCGACCAGAAATCCCGCAAACATACAGGTAATAAAAAAACTATACGTGTAAATTTCTTTTTGATCCAGATGAGTGACAAGACTTGTCAGTGGAGGAAAGAGTACACCTATGAAAAGGCCAAAACCCATCATATATAGGAGTAAATCTAAAAAAATGGAATGAGTAAACCTGGGTTTCTCAGAATAATCAGTTTTCATATAGGTTTTTTCACCTACCTGAAGAAAATATTAAGTCGGTAAGGTAATCGGGATCTTTTACTTGAAGATAAAGACCCCGGTATCAATGAATGATAGATTCACAGCATGTAAGCCGGAAGTTTCACCTCTTCTCTTGAAATTCCCAGAATACTACACATTTCTAAAAGCTTTTCACGTGAAGGGGGCTGACGTCTTCCTTCCTCAATATCGGATACATAGACGGTAGTCCAACCGAGTTTTTTTGCAAAATCTCCTAATGCCATCTCTTTTTCTAATCGTTTATTATGGATTATCTGCCCAAAGGTCATAAAGTTATCTCCTAACAAAAGAACTTACATTGAATTAATTATGTCCCAAGCCCGAAAGTCGTCAATTTTTTTATGTCTCAAACTCTAAGAAAAAAGAAAAACTTTTCAGTCCATAAATTCCCAGGCACTTTTATAGTAGTTTTTCTCCTGTACGTAAGAAATGAAATCCTCATAAAAAGGGTCTGCTGAGATAGTACTGCTATCTCCGATAATCAAAAGCAGCTTTTTGGCCCTGGTCATAGCCACATTCATCCGTCGAATGTCTGCAAGAAAGCCTATTTCTCTTTCTTCGTTCGAGCGTACCAGGCTTATGGCTATCATATCTTTTTCTCGGCCCTGAAAGGCATCAATGGTATCGATTTCTAAATCCAGAGAAGGGGGTAGGGGGGTTTTTCGAAATAGGTCCTGAAAAAAACGAATCTGCTCCCGGTAGGGAGAAAGAATTCCGAGACTGAAAGGCTTTCCTTCCATTTCTTCCAGAAGCTGCTTTAAAAGCTTCTCTAATAAAAAGGCTTCTTCTTTATTGGAATAACTCCTCGTTTCTTCCTGTAAACTCTCTAAATAGTCACAGCCGGCTGTATCTATAAAAATAAGCTTTTCCGAGCTTAAATAACCCTCTCCAAGACTTTGGTCTTTTACCGAAGGGTCTGAAACCAGTTTTCCTTCGTAAAACTTCTGATTAGAAAAGCCCATAATGGAATCATTCATCCTGTACTGTGTATTCAGCAGGACAGAAGCTTCCGGGAAAAACTCCATACATTTCTCAAAAAGACTTTTAGAGAGACCTTTTTCAGCTGCTTCTTTAGACTTAATTACCGCCGGAAGCTGGCAATGGTCACCGGCCAGGATAAGTTTTCCGGCTTTTAAAATCGGTATCCAGTTGGCCGGTTCGAGGCATTGACTGGCCTCATCAATAAAAACGGTTCCAAATTTCCTTCCCTTCAGGCTGTAGTCATTGGCTCCCACGAGGGTACTACAGACTACATCTGTTCTATCGAGGATTTCATCGATGATATTACGTTCTAAAACCCGGGATTCTTTCCAGATTTCTTTAGCTTCATTTAGCTTTTCCTTTCTTTCTTCTCTCTCAGCCCGTCCGAAGTGTTTCACAAACTTTAAAGCTTCCTGCCGAATTTTACCGGCTTCGTTCTTATACTTTTTAAGGGTTTTATAGTCCTGATGTTTTAGAATCTTACTCTCAAGGCTTAAATCGTAAAGTTTTTCTGAAATGCGAACGGGGTTTCCTATCCGGGTAACATTTACTCCCAGTTCGTTTAAATGTTCTGCTAAAAGATCTACGGCGGCATTACTGGCCGCACAGGCCAGCAAATGCTTCTCTTCCTGTTCAAGAATCTCTTTTATAGCCCGGACTAATGTAAAAGTCTTTCCGGTACCGGGAGGCCCGTGAATAATGCAAAGGTCTATAGAGGAATGAATTTGTTGTATGGCCCGGTTCTGGGATTCGTTCAGGTTTTCTCGAAGTTCTTTGTGAAAGTGCTTGAACTCCGGCTTTTTTTGCCCGGTTAATAGATTACGAAATTCAGAAAGACGGTTATTGTCGGCAGAAAGAACGACCTGCAGGGCATACTCCATTTCCTTGTAGGAATACTCATTATAGTATAAATCCAGACCGAACCTTCCATCCTCCAAGGATTCGGGCATCTCCTCAGCTTCAAGGATAATATGAACTCTATCCTCTTTGGAAAAAGAAACAATACCAATGTAGCTTTCTTCCGAATCCTCAGAACCTGTCTTATTTTTATAAAAACGAACCATTTCCCCCTGTTTAAACAGGTTATCTACCTCAAGAAAGTTTTTCTTGGATAGCTTTAAAACCGGTTTACCACCGGAATTATAGTCTGTTTCCTGAATAATCAGGGGATACCAGCTTACACCTCTTTCCTGTCTTTCTGTGAGGCTTAAATCCTTCAATAAAGACTCATATTCTTTTCTTTCCGCTTCTTTTTCGAGCTTGAGCAGGTTCAAGAGTTCTTCAATAGCCTGAATTGCCTTAGAGTTCATGCAGATCAGGTTCTATATATTGTCTTTAACGGTCAAGATCATGTTGAATAAACCATTAGAATAAGCAGACTTGCCTATAAATTAAGCAATCAGTTTACTAAGCACTAATTTATATAGGTAGTACAAAAATTTAGAAGGGATTTCAAGGAAAGTTTAGGATTCGGGTTTCAGGATAAAAAATGCTTAAATATTAAGCATCGAAAGATTAATAAATTAACAAAGAATTTAAATAAGTATCATTATAACTTTTTTGTAAAAAATATAAGCAGTGAAATTTTAACTGGTACACTACTTGCTTTATAATTTAAGCAATAGGAGAATAGAAGATGAAAAAGAGAGCAAATTATTTAATTGGGATCCTTCTATCAGCCTTTTTTACTACTGCTGTAATCGCAGAAGAAGAAAAGAAAGCTGAAAAAAAATGGTATGACCAGGTAGAGTTTTCTGGTTTTGTAGATGTTTATTACCAGTATGTAGCCAATAACAAACAGGGAGCCCAGTATGATTCCAGCCGGGCTTTCGCTACCTATAATAAACAATTTGGTGTAAACGCTGTAGAACTTGCGCTTCAAAAAACTGCTGATAAGGCAAGTCCCTGGGGTTTCAGAATTAACTTCATGAACGGTCAAAATACGACCCACCAGGAAAACAACTATGGTAATGCCAACAATACAAATAACATGAATATGTTGCAGGAAGGTTTTGTCTCTTTCTATTTTCCTGTTATGAACGGCTTAACAGTCGATGTAGGTAAGATGGCTACCCATATTGGTTATGAGTTATTGGAAACAGTTGATAACCCTAACTATACGATAGGTTATATCTTCTTCAATACAATCCCCTTTATTCATACAGGTGCAAGGGCTGCCTTAAGCATTAACGACGATTGGGGCTTTTCTTTCTTCCTGTATAATAGTGTTCAGGGAACCGGCTACAATTCAGCCAACCAACAAACAGGTGACCACGTATATGCAGATGGTCCGAATAAAGCGAAAGCAGTAGGAACTCAGCTTTCCGGACAGGTTGTAAAGCAACTTAAAGTTGTCTGGAACACCATTTATGGAATGGATCAAGCTATTGCCAGAAGAACGACAATGGATGAATATATATACCAGACTTATCCTTCCAATACGCCAGGAGCCAGACCGGGTAGTTATACTTATGACCATTGGTTCGTGAATGAAGTAATACTTTCTATTACACCTACTGATAAACTGACAGTGGATCTGGACTATACCTACGGAGAGAAAGTGGGAGCTTCTGCACCAAATACTAATTCCGGAGCAACTGTAAGTGGTTTATTGGTAAACCGTGATGGAAGAAACGTAAAACGTATTTACAATACTTATGGTGCCTGGATAAAATATGCCTTTACCGAGAAGTTTTTACTTGCACTTCGTTATGAATACATTGACGATAGTAGGTATGGTGGTTCAATGGCTGTAACCAGAAATGATTCTTACAGATACGACCTTTCCTATAAAAGCACAAGTGGATATGGAGACAAAAAGGGAACCGGTGCTCAAGTAAGAACTTTTACTATTACACCCACTTATAACTGGTCTGAAAACATGATAGTTAAATTAGACCTGAGAAGAGACTGGGGAATGGGAACTCCCTTCGTAGATGAAAGTGGAAGACCGGCAAGCTATCAGAATGGTGCAACTCTCGGTATAGTTGCGAAGTTCTAATAAAGGAGAATAGAAAGATGAGAAAAGCAATGAATCGTTTAACCTTATTCAGTTTAATACTAATAGCAGGCTTAGTAGGCTGTTCCAGGAACTATGCTCAAAAGGACTATGAGCAAAACCGTTACCTGATGCTCGGACTCTTAGAGCCCAATCAAACCGATGCACAAGCGTCCTGTCAGGCTATGGTCTGGAAAATGAATGAATGTGCAGCTCCGGGTTTCGGAGTGGATGTTTATGCTACCTGCGAATCCAAGGCTGTAACAGCAACAAAAGCAGATTATGATGCAGCTATAACCTGTGTTGCAAAGGTAGTAGCCGATACCGGTTGCAATCTACCACAATACAAGGTTCAAACCTCTGCTGCTACAGTAGCGCTATTTACAACCTGCCAAACATCAACAGGTGGAATCACACTATTTAAGTAGTTTAAAAGTCTCCCATCTCAAAAGGGATGGGAGTTTTCCTTTTTTTTCTTTCCCTTTTTTAAATCCCCTGTTTACTGGTAAGTTCTTAAGGATAATACCGGTAAATGATTTCCCTTCGTTCCAAACCAGCCGACATTCCTGTTTCGATTCAACAGGTAATTCATACAATCAGTGGAAATTCTTCCGAGTTAAAAGAACTCTACAGTCGTGCTTTTCGGAATTTGACCTTGAGTATTTCGGATTATCTTGGCATTCGAGACCTTATAGTTTTTTTTCCGACCTATAAAGATAGTTATTCTCTGCATATCAGTCTGTTGTTACTGTATCATTTTTTAAATAATGGAAGTATCTGTTTATCATTACATACGGAAACACTAAAAGAACTCCTTACTAAGTTTGAACTTACTGATATAGTGGAAAAAGTTGCTTTAGAGATTCGAAACTTCTTTTTGCAAAATAAAGAGAGCGAGTTATGGGTAGAATACTACGAAGCGAACCCAAACTCCATTCAACTTGCAAGGCAGAGACTTTTAATCCTATACGAGTATAATAAAAAGAAATATCTTTATTTTCAAAAGTATTTTTTTCATGCCTATCAATTAAAAGAGAATATTCAGGAAAGGTTACATACTGAAAGCAATATACAGTTAAGAGATAAAGAATTTCGTGATTTTTTATCCTTAGAAAAGTCTTTACCTGTATACAGTCTAAACCGCGAGCAGTCTCTTGCCTGTATACTTTCAAATTACGTCAATACCTTAATTATTTCGGGTGGGCCCGGTACAGGTAAAACTACAATCATTTCAAGAATCATATATTCTTTTCTGCTTAAACATCCTTACTATACAGAAAATGATATTCTTTTAACGGCTCCCACCGGAAAGGCAGCCCAAAAGCTTTCCGATTCCATTACTAAGAATATTGAAGATTTTCAGTCTCCTTTACCCAATTTAAACTTATCTTTGCTTATGGGACAGACTTTACATTCCGTACTGAAGTATAAATCGTATGAAGAAAAGTTTAATTTTAATCGGGATAACAAACTACCTTTCCAACTCGTAATAGTAGATGAAGTATCCATGCTGGATATTTCGATGATGAATTACTTCATTGAAGCCTTGAGTGTTGATACACAGCTTATCCTGGTTGGAGATAAATTTCAACTTCCTTCTGTAGAAGCAGGTGCGGTTTTAACCGATCTACTTCCTAAAGGTGAGATAATCTTTAGTAAAAAGCTCTGTCAGCTAGCTAAAGATTTTTTGAATATGAATCTAAATTCTAAGGATGAAAGAAAAAGCTTACTCGAAAATAAAATTGTAATTTTAAACAAATCTCACAGGCAAAAGGATAGTTCGGCTAAAGAAAGTATTTTATCGGTAGCTGAAAGAATAAATAAGGGGGATAATTCATTAGAATTAAAAAATCTTATCTATAAAGAAAAGCTATTTATGGATGCCAATCTAAGCCCGATTCAGCATAAAACGGACTTTCGTGATACCTATTTATTATCTAATGTTTCTACAAATGAAGTTTTTACCGGAGCAATCTATTCTATATTCGATATATTTTTAGGTAATGAACTTAAAGAACTTTATCAGGAATTGGTTCCGGTTTTAGAAAACAATTCCATCTATACCTTAAACACATCACCCTTAAAGGAAAAGATAATTCAGTATATTAATGTTTTAGAGAATTGTAAATTTCTTTGTGCCTTAAAAAAAGGGGGCAGGGGAGTTAACTTTGTAAATAAAATCTTACTACAATATTGGAAATATCGCATTGGAGAAGAAAACTTAAATCTGAATGGACTTCCTCTTATCATCTCGAAAAATGATTACAGAAATAAACTTTTCAATGGAAATACAGGCGTAGGCTTTTATATACAAAGAACTCCCTATTTCCTGTATATCAATCGAGGAGAAATACAGTTTACTCCTTTACAAATCCTGACATCTTATGAATTAGCCATTGCCATTAGCATCCATAAGTCCCAGGGTTCTGAATATGAAGATGTGACTGTCCTCTTACCGGAAGAAGAGGGGCATAGCCTTTTAACAAGAGAGTTGTTGTATACGGCTATTACAAGAGCTAAGAAAAGTGCAATTCTTATTTCTTCCGAATCTGTTTTAAAATCGAGTATTGAGAACCAAATAATCCGAGAAACCGGTTTTTCTGTCTGGGAGAACTCATGAAGCAAACTATATTCATTTTTCTTATTAGCATTACTTTTTTATATCCTGAAAGTTCTATACAAAACAGTATAAAGAAAGCTCAGGATTTACTACAAAAAGAGAATTATACAGAAGCCAATAAAGCCTTTTCTATTCTTTGCTCTGAACATCCCGGTGCTGCCTGCTTTAATTCCCTCGGAATTACCTTTCTCGCTTTGAAAGACTATCCATCAGCTATAAAATTTTTTAAAAAAGCCATAGTAATCGAACCGGAGCATCCTTACTATCATTCTAATCTGGCACAGGCCTACTTTCAAAAAGGCGATAGGGTTCTGGCTGAACAATACTATAAAAAGAGCTATGAACTCGATAAAGAAGCTGTATCTATCCTGAGTTCTTACGGTGTATTTTTATTGTATCAAAATGAGATTCTCCCGGCAAAAGAACTTTTTCAAAAAGCTATTCAGCTAGATGATTCTTATTTTTATCCCAAATTATATATGGGGCTTATTTATATGAAGGAAAACAAACTTCAGGAAGCTATGCTTGAGTTCAACAGGGCCATAGAGCTTCAGGCAAACTATTATGATTTATATTATTACAGGGCTTTATGCTTTTATAAGCTGAGAGAATACTTAAAAAGAATATCAGGTAATATGTATACATATAAACTCTTTATCATCCTATTTCTCTTATCTTTTCAGCTGCTATTAGCAGAAAGCGATCTCTTCTTTCAGCATAATGAATACGGAACTTTAAGTTTTGATCCCTTAGAAGAATATGAAACAGAAGAAGAAAAAGTAAATAGTGTAAATCTTCTTCCTATATTATCTTCTTATAAAAGTCCGGCTAAACGATATTGTTTTTTGACAAATAGTTCTAACCAGGTAATTACACATAGTAAAACTCTTATATTAGTTCCATCCTATAGTTTTAAAACAGAATCGGGTTTTATAGTCGAAGGCGAGGTCTGTTTAGAAGTCACTGAAATTATACAGGATATAGACTTTATTAGTTCCGGCTTATCCTTACATTACAGGGATAAAGAAGGAAGAAAAACCCTTTTTGAATCAGGAGGGATGTTTCAAATACGTGCCTTCCATAAAAATAAAGAAGTGTTCCTGGTAAAGACTCTGAGCCTAAAATTTCCGGCTGTAAGCAATGCAGAAGGAATGGGACTTTATAAAATAAATCAGAGCGAACAATGGGAAAGGGTGAATACCGCAGTTCAAAAGAGTGGAGATCTTTCCTATTCTGATGAAACGAAACGTGTCGGTGTATATATTACTTCTATTGATAATTCTGCTTTTTATAATTTTGATAAACCTTCTCCTGAAATTGCCTGCTTAAAAGGCAAAATACAGTTTTCATCCATAAGGAAAGGAGAGTATGTGAATGTCTTAGCTATGGGAGTAGATCATAAATTTATAGCTTATACTTCTATAGATAAAGACAATGATTATGAGATAAATGTCATACAAGGGAAACGTTATAAAATAATTTATATCGACAGTGAAGGAAATATAGGAGTTTCTAAAGAATTAGAAAGTCCGAAAAAAAGAGGTTTTGCCCGTAAAAAAGAATCGGGTCGAAATTTTAAATTACAGGTTCCGGAAATAACAATTGAATACCTGGGGAATGAAAAACTAAAGAATAAAGACGTCTTCAAGTCCTATATCGGGATTTACGATGAATATTATAATGTGAAGTTTTCCAAGTGAAAACAAAACTAATACAAATATTCCTTGTAATTACTATTTTTTTATTCCAGGGCTTTTCTATTTATTTCACGGAAACCTTTGTTATTAAACCCATTGTAGGAGAACACTTTTTACCGGTTACGAATATTCCATTTCCCTATCTTTTCAATACATTTCTTTTATTTTTCTTTTATAGTATTCTATTTTTTCTTTCCCAAAAAGTTTTCTTTTCCTTCCTTCTTTCTCTGAATCTGTTTATTCTATTAGCTTTGATTCATGCTTTTAAGTTAAAGTACTTAGGTTCTGTTTTATTTTTGACTGATTTCTATGCAGCGGGCTTAAAAACGGTATTTGCTGTCTTTCCGGGCCTTGGCTGGAAATTCTTTCTTCTCCTGTTTCTTACCGTTTTCTCAATTAGTATATTCCTATATCTGTATATTCTACTTTATCAAAAGGAGAAGAACTCTATTCTCTCATGGGCATACAGAATCAATTTATTTTTAGTTCCCTTTTCTCTTATCCTATTTTATCTGAATCCCGAAGCTTCTTTTGAGAATTTTTACAGGGACGTATTCCGTTTAAAACCCAATTATATGAACACACAGATACATTATCAGACACAGGGGCTTTTACTCAGTCTATTAGATAATTATAAAGTTCTTTACCGACAAACCAAACCGGAAACATACCCTCAGGCTTTAGAATCAGAGCTAGATTCTTATAAAAGCAAACCGGGAAAAAAAGTTTCTCTTAATGTAATCCTCATATTAGCCGAGACTTTCTGGGATCCCTTACAGTATCCTTCCTTACAAATCAGTCCTGATCCGATTCCTTTCTTTCGCTCTTTAGCTCAGAAAAACGGGGGAAAGATTATCGTGCCGGGTTTTGGAGGTGGCACGGTCTTAACCGAGTTTGAAGTTTTAACAGGTTTATCTACCCAACTTGTCTGGGGTTATCCCTATGTAAGTGCTGTACATAGAGAAGTACCTTCCCTGGCAAGTGTTTATACATCAGCAAAATATAAAACTTCCTTCCTGCATTCTTATCATGGTTGGTTTTATGATAGGAGCAGGGTAGTTCCCCTTTTAGGTTTTAATGAATTTCAATACGATAAGCACTTTTTCCGGGAATTTCAAGATGAAGTGATAGAAGATGAAAGATACATTATCGACGAATATTTTATAAAAAAGTTAAATAGGGAAATAAA
Organism: Leptospiraceae bacterium; assembly: GCA_024233835.1. Lineage (NCBI taxonomy): Bacteria > Pseudomonadati > Spirochaetota > Leptospiria > Leptospirales > Leptospiraceae > Leptospiraceae bacterium. Next base: position 78,317 of record JACKPC010000008.1, on the reverse strand, counting down.
GAAAAAATCTCCCTTTTTTATCTTTGCTTCAAACTATGCTACGCACGGACCTTACAACAAAACAGCCATACGTAAACATTATAAAATAGGGAATACTACATTAAGTTCTTTGCATAAAGAGCATTTACAGGCTAATTTAAACTTACTACATAATTTCGATAATAATTTAGAAAAGCTGCTGGAAGATTTAAAGACTTTAAAAGAACCTGTTCTTTTAGTTGTATTCGGAGACCACGTTCCCAATGAAAACTATCTCGGCTTTTCCCTGAGAGATTATTCGGATAAAGATATAGATAATTTCACCTGTCCTTACTTCGCCTGGTCGAATGTAGAAATAGCGAAATTCCCGGAAAAACTTAGCTCTAATTATCTGGGTTTATACCTTTTAAAGAATTCTTTTCCGAAAGACTTACCCGTATTTTACAGAATATTAGAAAAAGTAGAAACTACCTTACCCGTATTTTCCTTTTACAAATCGACAACAGAAGGTAAACTTTATAAGAATTTGCCGGAAAACTATGAAAAAGTAATAGAGCTTTATAAGCTGATACAGTATGATCTTTTATACGGAGAGAAGCTAAGCTTTCCTTAACACCCACCTACGTGAAGGCGACCCTTCGGAGGGTCGCCTTCACGTAGGTGTCGCCTTCAATATGTGCTTACTTATCTTTAGGTGGTGTATAATTCGTCTTGTCTACAAATTTACCATATACCCAGAAATAATCCGGACAGCTATACGAATAGTAAAATTTATCATAGTCGGAAATAACACTTACCTTATACCAGCGAGCAGACCATTTATTTACTTTCACTTCCTCTTTGGTTTGTTCATGCACTTCTAATATATCACCGGGACTGAGAGCCGTAGTGTCACGAGAACAACTCGAAGCACAGGTCCAGCCATTCTTATTATGCAGGGAAGAATCCATGCTGAACTGGTTACAGGATACTTTATCACTACTTGTTGATGGCTCAGAACGCATGATAAGAGAATCATTAACCTTTACATAAAAAGGTGTAACTTTTTCTGTTTCCGGGCCAGAAGAAGTGGAGCTACCTGTTTTTGTAGCGGGAGGGTTTACGGGTTTTTTATCTGTTTCTTTCTTATTATCACAGTAAGTCAGGGAGAATAAAAAAGAAAGGAGAAGAAATAAGTAAGTCTTTTTTATCATATTCGAAATCCTTAATTTTTCCCCATGATAAAAGGTATGATAAAAAATGAAAATCTTTTTTACTAGAAGGCGACCCTCCGAAGGGTCGCCTTCTAGGAGGTCGCCTTCACATTATATATTATTCACATATTATTTGGGTGGTATATAATTTGTTTTCACAACAAATTTACCATAAACCCAGAAAAAATCGGGACACGAATAATTTGAACCATCAGGAAGTTTGGCTTTATACCAGCGGGCTGTCCATTTACCTACATTTACTTCTTTTTTGGTTTGTTCGTGTATCTGTAGTATATCACCCGGACTAAAGGCTGTTACTTCACGATTACAACCTGAACCACAGGACCAGCCATTTTTTCCATCCAGGGAATAGTCTCCACTAAATTGATTACAGGATACTTTATTACTGTTGGTTGAAGGGCCGGAACGGATAATCAGAGAGTCATTAACCTTTACATAAAAAGGTGTCACTTTTTCTACTTCTAATTCGGATGAGCTGGAATTCTCCGTTTTAGGAGTAGGAGTTTCGTCTATCTTGTCTTTTTTTGCTTTTTCCTTGCCACAGAAACTCAGTGATAGAGAAAGGAAAAAAATAATGGTTAGGTATAGCTTTTTATTCATCTTCTAATTCCTATTTTTTTTTACAAGTTTAAAATAGGTATACTAAAAATGAAAATCTTTTTTTAATCAAAAAGAGGTTGAAGTTTAATGCCTCCTAGAAAAGAACAATAATCAGGTAGAAATAGGCTTAACCTTATAATATGAAACTTTTATTTTTTGCCCTTGCCGGGCTTATGTTTGTAATCGAAAAAAAATACGGACGAAGAGAGCTTCCGGCCAGCCCGAAATGGTATTTGCGATCCATTAGCTTTACTTTAGTTCAGTCCCTGGTAGTTTTCACCTTACATTCTTCCCTGGATGCTTATTTCGAAAAGCATCGACTTTATAACTTGGATGGAATAAATGAATATGCGGCTACCGGCATAGCCTTTTTGGTGATGACCTTTGTGAGTTACTGGCAACATAGAATTAAACATAAGTTTCCTTTTCTCTGGAATTATCTCCACCAGGTGCATCATAGTCCGACACGAATAGAGCTTCTTACCAGCTTTTATAGAAACCCTTTTGAAATTATTATAAATATGTTGATAATGAGTACCGTATTATTATTGGGAGTAGGGGCCAATCGAGATGTAGCTCTAAATGTTGTCCTTCTTTTGGGAATTGCCGATATGTTTTACCACTGGAATGTAAAGACTCCTTACTGGATAGGTTTTATTATACAGAGACCAGAATCCCACGGGATTCACCATTTACAGGGAGTACATGCCTATAACTATGGAGATTTAGCTTTATGGGATATGATGTTCGGAACTTTTAAGAATCTCCGAAACTTCCGTGGAAGATGCGGCTTTAAAGAAGAGGGGGAAACAAAAATCCTTTCTATGTTAAAAGGTATTGATATGTCCGATGGTAAATACTACCATAAAAAAGTAAAGAAAAATTCTATAAATAATCCTTAAATGCTGTTATAATATCTTTACCGCTTATCGTGCTTTTCAGATAACTTTTAATAGTTGTAGATACATCTGAATGGCCTAAATGAGCCTGGACTTTGTGCACATCACCTGTAGAGTCCATCAGAATTTGACCTCCTGTTTTTCGGAAAATGTGCGGATGAAGGTGAATATCCTCTCCGAATGTATCTTCTGCAATATCATTAATCAGACGATTTACTTTTTCTCGGTAGTAAGGAGCTGTATGATTTTTAGAAACATCGGTATAGGTTTTGATATACTCAAAGAGATACTCTTCAGATGGAATCTGGTTTTGAATTTCTTTGATAAGTATAGAAGGTACTTCGATAAAACGCTCCTTATTTCCTTTTCCTTCCCGGATATGAACCAGACTTAAGCCCCGGTTGGAAGAAGGACTCACATCTTCTTTTCGAATATTACAAAACTCCGAGACCCTTACACAGGACACTAAAAGGAATTTGAGCAAAAGTTTATATTCTCGATTGCAATTAGCAAAAATTTGTTCGACCTGCTCTTTTGTTAATGGTCTGGTTCTCTCTGCCGGTTTACTTATCTTAATTTTCTGAAAGACAAATTCTAAAAAAGCTAATTCATCGGAATTGGCCGGAAAAGTTTTCTTAACTGACTGCAATAGAGAGGATTTGATTTTGCGTAAAGTCGCCGGGGAATTCTTCTTTCCAAAACGATTTTTTTCTGTTTTCTTAAGCTCTATAAAAGAGCGGATGCTTTCGGAATTCAAACTTAAATCATTTGTATGTATGTATTCGTTGAAATCCCGAACGTGGGTATCGTAGTTTTCTTCTCCCGTAAGCCGCAGGGATGCAGGCGAATCCTTCTTTCTCTTTTCCAGTTCCATTCCACTTATCTAAAATATAGAGCGTTTTTAGGGCAATAAAAAAATCACAAAATCTTGTATTAAGTGATAAAATTATAAATCCAATATACAGAGTCCAATTCAGTTTTTGAGTCTTTGTGCAATAACACAATAATCATAATGTTAAACTTTTTTGGATAAGTTATGAAAATAATATTTGACAGATATATTCATACTTATTACTTACATTTCATTGCTATTTATGCCAAAAGAAAACTAAATGCAAAGGTAGTAACTAAAAAATATTAATATGAAAACTAAGGAGACTATATGTCTATAAAATACAGCTTACACAGGACTGTTATCGGAAATGCTGATAATAAGTTCCATTCCAGGGTCGTAACACCACAGGTTTTTAACCGTGAAGAACTTGTAAAACGAATGCTCGATAGCGGAACCAGTGTGACCAGAAGCGATATTCTGGCCGTTTTAAACCTGCTTGAGTCTACAGTAACCAATGTTCTACTTGAAGGCGGCAGAATTAACCTCGATGGTTTTATCCAGTTTTATCCCCTGATTCAGGGCGTTTTTAACGATGAATTTGATAATTTTGACTCTTCGAAACATAAAATTGATGTGGGAGTAAGGGCTTCTTCCGAACTCAAACAGCTCGTCAGTCAGGCAAAGGTTGAAAAGGTCGAAAGCCAGGTAAACCTGCCCGTCATGAAGGCGTTCATTGATTTCAAAACCGGCGAAAGAAACAGTAGCATTTTCCCGGGAACGATTGCCGCCCTGAAAGGCAAGAACCTCAAGTTCAACCCGGAAAGAGAAGACGAGGGTCTTTATATACAGAATATGCAGGATATGAACTATACGAGGATAGAAACTTTGTCCAAAAATGCAGCTTTAGAGCTGAATTTTCTGGTTCCTCCTGTGATAAACGAGGGAAATACCTATCGTTTTGAACTCAGAAACCGGATGCAGGCTTCTAATACCCTGAAAGTAACCCGACTTTCCTTTGCTTTGACAGGCGCCGCCTGATAGACTTTTCTACTTCCCGAAAGCCCTTTTTCGGGAGGTAGAGAAATAAAACAGCCCTACTCCCTTTTTCTTTAACTCACCTTGACCTTCGGCAACATCTACCGGCTATATAATAATCTACAGGGCATTTCATTACTATAATACGAAACCTATCATTAGTATAATACAGATCCTTTCATTACTATAATACAGAAGCTATTATTAGTATGATATGGATTGTTTCATTACTATGAAAGAGTTTGTATATCACTTATATACAAAGCCTGTATCGCTTATAAAAGCTCTCATTTTTTACTTATAGCAAGCGAACCACCGGTGGATCACCTCCTATAAGTAATATTTTCATAAATCTGACCAGAATAAGCTTGTCATAATAATTTTAGATTCTAAAAAGGGATAAAAAGTGAAAAATTAATAGGATTTTCATTCTATTTTGTCCGGTATCCCTGATATTCTGAGAAAAAGAGGTAATATGAATAGATTTCGATTTACATTGGCCGCAGGTTCGGGAGATAGACTCTTACCCCTCGATTATTCCTATTTCCTGAGTTCTTATGTTTATAAAACTATATCTAAGGAAAATCCGGCTTATGCCAACTGGTTACACGAAAAAGGCTATGGAGAAAAACGGAAACTGTTTAAGTTTTTTAATTTCGGAACTCTCGTAACAAAGGAATACAAAATCCATGGAGACAGACTCAAACTATTGCATCCGAACTTAAGCTGGGAACTCTCCTTTGCCCACGAAGAAGCCGCCCTACCCTTCATCCGGGGCCTATTTTTAAATAATACCTTTCGGATAGGTGACGAAATTTCTTCTGTAGAGTTTCGCGTAAATCAAATTGAATGCCTGCCCTGTCCGGAATTTCAAGAGGAAATGAAGTATAAAACCTACAGCCCTGTCTGTGCGGATTACCAATTTCCCGGTGAAAAATATACTACTTATCTCGAACCGGGTCATGAACTATATACAAAAATTATTTATAATAATCTAATAAGCAAATACAACATACTTTTTCCTGATAAAACAACGCCGGAAGGAGAATTTGAAATAGAACTCTTAAGCGAAACCAAACGTAAGGTATTGCAGATTCAAAAAAAGAACCAGAAACCGGTCCGGGTAAAAGGATACACCTTTACCTTCAAACTAAAAGCTCATCCGGAATTGCAGAAGCTGGCCTACTACGCCGGCATAGGTAAGGAAAATAGTATGGGCTTCGGTTGTCTGGGGATTAGGGATTAGTGGTTAGGTATTAGGAATTAGTGTTTTACTAATCTCTAATATCTAATCCCTAAATACCAGATGTGACTCACCCGGCGAAGCTATGTACGGAGGATTGAGGGGTGAGGGATGAGGATTGCAAATGGTTTTTATGGGAAAAAGAAAACTGGCAATACGAGAAAAAATTGAGGAGTGTTAAAGATGATACTTACAGAAAAAGATTTAAAGATTGCATCGGATTTTTTTAATAATAATCCGGAATATTTATTAGAGCCTCTGGCTTCTGAAATGAATACAACTCATAAGAATATTCCTGCTATCATGATTGCTCTCGAAGAGAGTGGCATAGATGGCTACGATATTGATGAGTTGATGTTGAGTATAATTACAATCTGGTATGCGATTGTTAAAGTTAAGAAAATTAGGATAAAAAGAATAACAAAATCTAATATAATTAAAAATATAGAGAAATGGAACGAGTTTCTTAATTATTTTAATAAATCCGATGATAGCGAGCGTAGAGAGCTGCAGTTTATAAATAGGGAAAAAGAATTGAATATCTTTGCGACAACAGTTTTGAAAAATATTTATATGAGTCCGAGTATGATACCTGAAGAGGTCGCGACTGTATATTACGGGATTGTTAAGAGTTTTGAGGATAAGTTATATGAGAGTAATGGAGAGTTTTCATGAGTTTAGATACAGTGTTGAAGATTGGAAAAGCGTTATAGCTATGGCAAAAGATATATATCATAATATACTTATTAATGCTTTAGTTAAGGATGGATGGCAAGTCACAGATGATCCATTATTTATTAAATATTTTGAAAAACATTTTTATATAGATTTTGGAGCTGAAAAGTTCCTTGTGGCAGAAAAAAAGAAAAAGAGAATAGCTATTGAGCTTAAAAGCTTCTTGAATCCTTCAAATATTTATGATTTTCATGTAATGATAGGACAGTATACTAATTACAAAATGATTTTAAAAGAAAAAAATTCTGAAAGAGATTTATTTTTAGGTATTGATGAAAATACATACAACAGGTTAAAAGAAAGTATGGGTTTGAAGTCTTTATTTTATTTGCATAATGTAAAATTAATTGTATTTAACCCAGAAATTGAGGAAATTGTAAAATGGAAAAATTAGAACATTATTATAGCATCATTTTAGATGTCATTAACTTCTATGGGAGCTTGAAACCCGAAGGCGATGAGCATTTAACTATCGAAAAGATTATTGATAGGGAAAATAAACGCTTTGCCCTCTTTAGTATAGGTTGGGAAAACTCTAATAGAATCCATGATTGTATAATCCATATAGATATTATCGATGACAAAGTCTATATACAAGAAGATACTACAGATTTACCCATTGCAAGAGTTTTAGAAGATAAAGGTATTTCTAATGAAGATCTGGTTTTATCTTATATGGAGAAATAGGAGATTATAGAATGAGTTTAGATACAGTGTTGAAGATTGGAAAAGCGTTTCGGGAGAGTGAAAAATGATAAAAGAGATTATAGAGTTTACGAAAGATATTGAAAATGAACTAAATGATAGTGATATTCAATTAAATCCTGGCTATCATGCTATAATTGATTTAGATGAATACGGAAACATTAAGGGAAATGGTTTTTTTAGTTATACTCACCGAAAAGGAGAATTAATTGATGACGAATATTTACAACAATTAAATGAACTTGCAAAAATAGAAAAAATTTCAAAAGCATTAGGAAATAACAAAGGGATTATTGATAAAAAAATCTTTTCAAATAACATTTATACACTGTATTTTAAATTAATATTTTCTAATGAAAAAGAAAAACTAAAGATATTAAAAGATTTCATTTCTAATAATAAAGCAAATACTTCTATTACTCTTTTCGATCTAAAAATAGTTAAAAATAATTTTGATGCTATTTTTTCAGAAAAAATCAAAGATAATCATACTATTAGAATTAAAGAATATTATTCAAAGATAAAAACTGAACTTTATAATGATGAAATTATTAATAAATTTGATGCCATAGAGAGCTTTTGTCTTAATAAATTGAAGAAAATCCTTCTTGAAGATGAAAACTTTTCAAAAGGTTTAATTCTTAAGAAAAATAAAAAAGGAGAATCTGAATTAAGTCCTGATTTATTGGATTCTGAAATTCGTATTAATTTTTCAAGTAATTATGATTTAGTAAAAGAAGCTTCTGATTTGTATTTCAATCAAAAATTACCTTTAAAAGATGATAAAACTAAGAACCAACATTATACTAAAATTATTGAAAATACGAAATATTTTCTTCCTTCCTTTTATTATCAAGATAATGATAAGAAACCTTTTTTAAAACATAAAACATCTGCATTTTTATTCAATACCAGACTTCCTCTTGAGGACCTTAAATCCTTATTTACTTTTGAAGAATATTTAAAAGACAAACTTCTCCCAAATCCACTTCCTATATTCATAGACAAACGAGAATTAAATAAAGATGTTATAACTTTAATTAAACGAGATGGAAAAGTTAAATACTCTGAAATTATAAAAAATATATATGAGGATAAAAAAGAAGACTTAGGTAATTATTATTTACTTTATACTATGGGAAAAGAAATAAAAGACTTTGATTTTGTTTCTAATTTTAGGTATAAAACTGATTTTGAAATTAAAAATCTTTTTAAGCTAAAAAATAATGATAAGACTCTTCCTGATATATCAATAGATAATATATTTTTATTTGAAAGGGTTGTAATAGACCAAATATTCAATGGAGGACTAATTCGCTATTTTGATGATAACATCAGAGTTAATTATTTTACTATGGATGATCCAAAATCTTTTAAAAAGTTAAAAAAGGATTGTGGAGAAAGCCCTATCATTTATCAGCTTGTTTTAAAATATAGAAAAGCTATCTTTGATTATATCTATAAGTCTAAAACGGAAGCTATTAATGGAAATATGTTTTACGATATTTTAATTTCAGGTATTATGAATGATATAAAAAAAGATCATGATTGGAAACACAGTTATAAAATTAAAGAAAAGCTAAATATTTGGTTTAGTTTAAACCATCATTTTGATAAAAATAATATAAACTTTGGAGGACACTATATGCCCAGCAGGCTACAGGAACAACTTGATAGAATAAAAAGCATTGCAAGTGAAAATTCTAAACATTTAGAAACAGATGATGAGTTTGCATTTGCTTCCGGACAGTTAATATTTCATTTATTAACAAAAAGTCAATCAGCAACAAGAACCCATGCTTTATTAGAACCCTTCTTACAAAAGCATGATATAAAATTATATAAGGAGGCAATAGCCAAAACCTTTGAAAGATATAAACATGAATTCACCTTGTATCCAAACAAATATGAGTTTGATAGAATCATGAGCGAAGTAATGGCGTTTGAATTAGAAGAGAAGAATTTAAAAAAACTTTTACCTTTTATTTTAGCAGGATATTTTTCAGAATCAGTTTTTAAGAAAGAAAAGTCAACAGGACAAGGAGATAACCATGACAGATAATAAAAAAGCATCTTTCGAAAATAGAGTATTTGGTTGTGTAATAGTAAAATCTATTAACTCAAATTATAATGCAGATTTCACCCACCAGCCCAGAACATTACCGGATGGCACTGTTTACGCTACTGATAAAGCGTTGAAATATACTATTCGAAACTATATTGATAGGGTATATACAGAAGAAAAAGTTTTTTACTTTAAGCGGTTAAATGAAGATTTGAATCCTCTTGACTTAGTTGGAATGTATAAGAGAGTTTTTAATTCTGAAATAAAAAGTGACTCTAAAGATAAACTACTTATCAATTTATTAAGCTGTATCGACATAAAACTTTTCGGCGCTACATTTGCTCCTAAAGGTAATGATCAAAAAGGAAAAAATATTTCTATTCATGGACCAGTGCAAATTAATCATGGAGTAAATCGATTTCCAGAAAATAGCATTTATTCAGAACAAATCATGTCACCTTTTAGCAATCCAAAAGAAAAAAAAGGGAAAGATAATGAGGAATCTGAAAGTAGTGAACCAGGAATGACCACACTTGGTTCTCAGTCCAAACTCAAAGAAGGTCATTATGTTCACCACTTTTCTATTAATCCCCTAAACCTTAGAGACCATTCTGAAATAGCAAACAAAGGTAAAAAAGAATCTGAAACAGTATTTCTTTCCAATTTAGATATTGAAAAATTAAAAGAAGGTATGAAAAAAGGAGCAACCTATTATGATTCAGCTTCTAAAGCCGGAACTGAAAATGAACTATTACTCTGGATTCAATTAAAAAAAGAATCAAAAGCTGTTTTACCAAATTTGTCTGAGTTAGTAGAGGTGGAAAGGAAAGAATCCGGACAAGTAAAAATTGATTTAAGTAAAATCAAAGAGGTTTTAGAAAGTCGTAAAGATGAGATAGAAAAAATTGAAGTTAGTTATAACAGCTCTATCACAGAGTTAATCGGACTACCTGATAACTCAGTTATAAGTGAATTATAATTCTCTTAGGTATCAAATAATGAATAAATTAATTTCTTTTGACTTACATGCAGATATGGGCTTTTTTAAAAAGCCCGATATCAATGATAAAATTTTTCTTACTTATAATATGCTTCACAAACCCGCACTTTTAGGAATTTTGGGAGCTATTATAGGTCTATCGGGATATAAAGAGAAAGACATCTTTCCTGAATATTACAACATCTTGAAAGAATTGCCTGTTGGAATTGAACCTTTGAATCATGAAAATGGAAACTTCCAAAAGACTACAATTAAGTATAATAATGGAGTCGGATACGCTAGTGGAGAAGATGGTGGTAATCTTATCATTAATGAGCAAACGTTAATTAAGCCATCCTATCGAGTATATCTTTTATTGAATCCGGAATATGAATATCATAGTAAAATTTTTACTTACATTAGGGAAGGTAATGCTGAGTTTTTACCTTACCTCGGTAAGAATGATTATTCCACCTGGTGGAGTAAAAATAACGTAATGCAATATGATTACAAAATATTTGAGTGTTCTAATGATTTTAGTATCTCTTCTATCTATTATAAACAGAATCCTTTAAAATCTGAAAAAGTAAAACCTATAATATCCTTTAAAAATAGAGTTGTTTTTAAAGGATTTAGCTATTTCGAAAGTTTACCAATAGGTTTTCATGAAGGTTTATTTCAGTATATTTTAGCAGATTTTGTTTTTACCAATTGGACACTTTCAAAAGAATCTTCTATTCCAAGCTTATATAGCTTAAATAATGAAAAAATAATACAACTATTTTAATATGAACGGTATAAAAAAAGTATTGGCTAATATACCAACTATTCCAGGGCTCTTGAACAATTATAAAGATTACTACGCCCATACATCTAACTCTAACTCCCCCGAAAGTTTGGAAGATCACTGTGAACTTGTAAAAAAGTACTTAGAGAATATTATTTCTAAAAATAGTTATGATACAGTTATTAGTTCTTTACTCGAATGCTTTATCAATGAAAACAATTACTTTAAAAACAGTATAAAGGAATTGTTTTTATCTTCTATAATTTTTCATGATCTTGGAAAAATTAATGAAAACTTTCAAATTGAAAGATTAAATAATACACGGTTTAATAAATCTAATAATGGATTAGATACCGGACACTCTTTTTTAGGTTTATATATTTTTATTATGTATTGGCTTAAAATAATCGATGACAAGCTATCAGATTCAAAACTTTCAGATGAAGATGCTGTAGGCCTTTTGGTTATATGTTTATTTCTTTCTTATCCAATACTGAAGCATCATAGTTCCTTTCTGGGTAACACTAAGAAAAACATTTTATCTTTACAAATTCACAAACACATTTTGAAGTTAAAGCATTACCTACTACAATATAATATAGTAGTAGATGACGATTTGGTTAATAATCTCATTAATGAAGATATGAATACTTTGTTTGATAATTTTAAAAGTTTATATACAGATTATGAATTTTCCTTATTTTCTTTATTAAAACTAAACTACTCTTTACTTACTTCTTCTGACTATCTGGCAACTTCTCATTATATGTTAGGTTGGAATCAGATTTATAATGATTTAGGACTTTTAGATGAAGGAAAAAAAAGAAATATTATCAAATATTTTTATCATGATAATAAAGCTAAAGAATATAATAAAAACTTAAATCAACAGCATGATTACTTTAAAAACTATTCCTTAGATAATTTACAAGAGAGAAAGAATGATAATCTAAATATAATCAGGCAAAAGTTAGCAGTAGAAGTTATTGAATCCATTAGAAACCATTCGGAAAGTAATCTGTTTTATTTAGAGGCCCCCACAGGTTCTGGAAAAACAAATCTTTCAATGATAGCTTTAGTTGAGTTATTAAAAATCGATATAGAGATGAAGGCAAATTCTATTTCTAAAGTATTTTATGTATTTCCATTTACAACACTTATTACTCAAACTTATACAGTAATAAAAGAAACTTTAGGTTTAGAAGATTCTGAAATAATAGAACTGCATTCCAAAGCAGGATTCAAAGATAAAAATGAAGAAGAAAAAGATGGTGTATACGGTAGTGAGAAATTAAATTATATAGATAATCTTTTTGTAAATTATCCATTCTGCCTATTATCACATATTCGATTTTTTGATATTCTGAAAGGAAATAAAAAAGAAAACAATTACCTATTACATCGATTAGCTAACTCCATTGTTATCATAGATGAACTCCAATCCTACAATCCTTTACATTGGGATAAGATTATTTATTTTATTTCTAATTACTCAAAGTATTTTAACATTAAATTTATATTGATGTCAGCAACCCTACCAAGAATAGATAAGCTTTTAAATAATACTGAATCATTATTTACCGAACTAATTCCGGATTCTATAAAATACTTTACAAATCCAAACTTTAAAGATCGAACAATATTTGATTTTACATTGAGAGAGAAGAAAGAGAAAATAACATTAAAAAACCTATCAGAAGAAGTTTTAAAGCAAGCTACAAGTTACTCAAAGACGAATAAAACAAATCCGGATAGCGTGTATGTAATTATAGAATTTATATTCAAAAAAACAGCTTCAGAATTCTACTCGATTATAAAAAATAATAATGAAATTAGTGATTTTTTTGAAGAGATATTTGTTCTTTCTGGAACTATTTTGGAACCTAGAAGAAAAGAAATTATTAACTTTTTAAAGAACAAAGATAATCGAAAAAAGAAAATATTGCTAATTACTACGCAGGTGGTAGAAGCAGGTGTAGATATTGATATGGACATAGGCTTTAAGGACACTTCTTTAATCGATAGTGACGAACAATTAGCCGGAAGAATAAATAGAAATGTAAAAAAGGATAATTGTATTTTATATCTTTTTAAGTATGATGATCCTTCAGTGATCTATAAAAATGATGAGCGATATAGAGTAACAAGAGAAAAATTAAGTATAAGTGACTATAAAAACATTCTTGAAACTAAACAATTCTCAAAGCTTTATAACGAAGTTATGAATAAAATCATTAATTGGAACAGTAGTAAATATAAAGATAATTTCACTAACTATAAAAACTATATCTGCGACCTAAATTTCGAGAAAGTCAATAATGAATTTCAACTAATAGATAATGATAATATTTCAATTTATATTCCTTTGGAAATAAAAATTGAAATTCAAGGCTCTATAGATAAAAACTTTACTGAAAAAGAGCTAAACTTTTTAAATCAACTTGGAGTAAATACTAAAGTTGTTGTTGATGGTGGAGAAGTCTGGAAAATATATGAAAGTATAATACATAATAAGAAGTTAGATTTTATAAACAAAAGGATATCATTGAAAACTTTACAAGGAATAATGTCAAAATTTATAATTTCAATATTTGCTAAATCTAATGAAATTAAGAATTTGGAAGTATACGGAGAATATAAATATGGCTTCTTATATTTATGGAATTATGAGCCAGTTTATGATTATACTTCAGGAATCAAAGACGGACTATTGGACAACTTCTTCTAAATATAACCCATGCATCCATTTGTAAAAACAGCCAAATCATTTTGTAAGATTATAGAAAAGAATCAAGATTACAAACCAAGAGCTTTTAAGATGATTCTTTATAAATCTATTCTACAGCTATTATACCATGTAGCTAAGCTGTCTGATGAAGATATATATTCTGTTAGCAAGTATGATCTCGATGCCAGTACAATCTTTAGTGAACTCAAGGAAATATTTTCAACAAAAAATTTCTACAAAGAAATATATAATCCCTATGATTTTAATGATATCGAGCCTGTAATAGGAAGTCTTGCAGATGACCTTACAGATATTTATAAAGAATTAAAGCCTGGATTAATTAAGTGGAAAAAAGTGAATAAAAAGAAGAAAAGGAAAATATTATCAACATGGAAATTTACGTTTAAAATTCATTGGGGAGAACATGCAACAGGTGCAGTTCGTGCTTTATACTACCAGTTATATACAAAACAATAATCATGGATATAGAAATAGAGTTTTGCAAACAGGAACAAATTCGTTTTGTTGAAGAATTTGCTGTAAAGTTCTTGGAAGAAGTATTCGGTATTAAAAATGCTTTTATTTCGGATATGACTAAACTAGAAGACTTCATTTCCTGGGGAATTGAATATTCAATTGGTAAGGATACAGAGAAACCGGGGCATTATTTCTTTAAGTTATATTATTGTAAGGGCTTTGATGATGAAAACAAAAAGGAAGTGATTGTCTCAAGAAAAGCAATCCATCGAAGAAAATGGTTAATTCGTCGATGTAAAAATTTATACGGGGTAGATATTTCTGAATATATAAACGAACCCTTACCGCTTGTTTTAAAAAATATAATTCAGAATATGGATAATAAAAACAGGACTTAGGAGCGTTACCGGATGATATGTTTGAACTTGAGATTCTTATAAAACCCTATAATTTTAAGAGTAGTAAATATTATACAGGAAATTGTGAATCAGTTTACGATTCTCCTCAGGAATTAAAGATGGATAATCGAACGATTTTTTCAAGTAATAAGAAGCCATGAAAATACTAAAACAAACCGATATATATCACGAAATTGCCTACACATTCCAGTCCCTGTATAACGATGGTTGGGAAGTAGCAGACATCCGTAAGTTTTTAGAAAAAAACCGCAAACCTGATTTTGAAGATGAAGGAGCAGATTACTGGTTTAGTATAGCTTTCTGGCAATGGCAAACCGATTCACTGGAAGACCTTGTTTTTTCTAAAATCAAACAAATACGGGAAGAACTAATAGGTCTCGGAATCTATAAAGAAAACGATAGATTATTCCAAAAAAAAATAAAAGAATTGGATGTATTGGTTGATAAATTTCAGATCCGCTGTGAAAAACCAGTAAAGAGAAAAAAAGTAAAACCATATCCTCCTTTACTATACTCCGGAGATTGTATTTCTATAAAGTTAGAAAATGGATACTACTCTGCTGCAATAGCTGTAACAAGAGATGATATCCCGGAAATAAGTCTGGATAAAAACGGTGGAAATATAATTGCTCTATTAGATTTTTATTCTAAAGAACCGCCAAACATAAAAGATGTAGAAAAATCGAAAGTCCTCTATATTTCCTATAGAGAATGGAATGCCGGTTATGCTGTATACTGGTATTCTGCGAAAGACATGAAAAAGAAAAATAATATTTCGACTATTGGGAATATACCTATTGTAAAGAATATAATATCTTTTCTTCGCTCACCAGAAAAAACACAGGGAAAATCATTTAATTACGATTATTGGCAGGAAGTATCCGAAGTAATTGTAAATCAAAAGAAATGTAAAATAGAGAATGCAAAACCAAAAGATATATCTTTGAAAGAGATTGTTAAAGACTTGAAAGCATGGGAATATATGCTGGAAACACGTTATAGAAAAGTATTTAAAAAACAATAGAATATGATAAAAAGATTATATATCACTTACATAAAAAATCGTGGTGATGGAAAGACGTATAGTGGAATGGCAAGTGGATTCTCTGATGCAAATAACATTCTAAAGAGAAGAGAGAGTTCTCATCACAAAAATAAAGAAGGTTTTGGAAAAGCAGAAATTGACAGAATATCTTATGATAAAAATGCTATCCGTGGAAGAGAGCAGATGCTAATTGATTATCATGGTGGTGCACAATCAGAAGGTGGAACTTCAGGCAACATTTATAATAGTATCAGTAAAAGAAATAAAAAGGGTCCTAAATATATAACAGCAGCCATTGCTGCATTCGGAAGTTTAATTTTTCTTGCAGTATGTTATCTAATCATTATATAATAAAAACATGAAAATCAGCGGAACCCAGATACACTATTACTTCATCTGCAAGAGAAAACTCTGGCTCTATGTAAATGAAATCACTATGGAAACCAATTCCGATATCGTCTATGAAGGAAAACTTATACATGAGAATAGCTATGAAAAACGCAATGAGAAATATAAGGAAATAGAAATCGAGGGAATTAAAATCGACTTCTATGACCCTCATAATAAAGTCATACACGAGATAAAGAAATCCAAGAAGATGGAAAAGGCCCATGAATGGCAGTTAAAATTTTATATTTATATATTAGAATTAGCAGGGATAATAGGAGTTACCGGAATCTTAGAATACCCGGAACAAAAGAAGAACAAAGAAATTCTTCTGGAAGATAAAGATAGACTTATTCTCCAAAATACGAAACAAGAAATCGCTCAGATTGTAGAAGCCAATAGCCCCTGCCCTGCCCTGATTCATTCGAAGATATGTAAAAAATGCTCGTATTACGACTTTTGCTATATAGGAGAAACAGAGGAAGAAGAATGAAGAGCTTCAAATTTCATCAGGCATAAAAGAATTTCACTTTACTAAATATCTTTGTTAGCTACACTGAGATTAAAGGAGAAAAAGTGATGATACAAAATGTAATTATAGAAAGATTAATCGCTAAAGAAGAAACAATAACTATTCAAATTCCCAAAGAATACATAGATTCTGAGATAGAAATTCTGATTATTCCAAAGAAAAATAAGAAATTATCATATAAAATTTTAGATTCACATTTGGATTTTTTATTCAAAAACCCTTTACAAATTCCCGATTTTGTACCTTTAAGTAGGGATGAAATATATGGATAAGATCTTTATTGATACGAATATCTGGCTTTATTCTTATATCGAAACACAAAGCAAAGAAAAACATTGAAGGTTATAAACCCATTTAAGTAAATACCATGAAAGGTTCATATTATTTTTTTAATCCCGGAAGAATAGCCAGACACGATAACACTATCCAAATTAACTTCTACCCTAAGGAAGGAGAAGAACCACAAAGGCCGAGACATATACCCGTTGAACATGTGGACGAACTCTATTTATTGGGAAGTATGGATGCAAATTCAGCGTTCTTTAACTTCGTCGGGAAACATGGGATTATGGTGCATTTCTTTGATTACTATGAAAACTATACCGGGTCTTTTTATCCAAAAGAATACTTACTTTCAGGAAGACTTTTAGTCAAGCAGGTAGAAGCCAATATAAACTTTGAAAAACGATTATCCCTGGCCAAAGCTATACTCAAAGCAGCGGCTTATAATATGAATAAGAATCTACAGTATTACCAGAATCGAGACAAAGACCTGCTAAAAGAAATTGAAACCATAGAGACATTAAGAATCAAGCTTTCTGAAGCGAAAGACATTTCAGAATTAATGGGAATCGAAGGGAATATTCGAGAAACCTATTATACTGGATTTGATAAAATCGTAGATGGATACACTATGAATGGAAGAAGTAAGCAACCTCCGGAGAATGAATTAAATGCTATGATTTCTTTTGGAAATGGACTTTGCTATGCTGCCTGTGTGCGGGCGATTTATCATACACAACTAAATCCTTCGATTTCATACTTGCATGTTCCGGGAGAAAGAAGGTTTTCTCTTTCTTTAGATATAGCAGAAATATTTAAACCTGTGATAACTGATAGACTTATCTTTAAACTATTGAATAAAAGAGAAATACAGAAAAAAGATTTTATTAAAGGAACCAATGGTTGTTTCTTGAATGAGAATGGGAGAAATACATTTGCCAGGGCTTATGATAACCGATTAAAGGAAACTATAGAACATAGAGAATTAAAGAAAAAAGTAAGTTATAAACAACTTATACAATTAGAATGTTATAAACTAATCAAAGACCTCATGGGTTTAAAAGAATATAAGGGATTTAAGATGAGGTGGTAAGATGTATGTAATTCTCGTTTATGATGTGGATGCAAAGCGAGTTGGTAAAATGCTAAAGCTTTGCAGGAAATACTTGACCTGGATTCAAAATTCGGTATTCGAAGGAGAAATTACAGAAGTAAAATTAAAAGAACTCAGCCTGAAAGCGAAAAAAATCATGGACAGTAATACGGATAGTCTCATAATCTTTAAAAGTCGCGAACAACGCTGGCTGGAAAAGGAAATCATAGGACTCGAAAAGAATTCTACTGATAATTTCTTCTGAAAACTCCCAAAAAGTCGTCGATCCCCGGCATTTTTACCCCTATCACCGATCGACGACACAAAAAACGCTTGCAATCACACCAAACCGACCGTAGAATGCTCCATAGCACGGCCTTATAATAGAACCAGATTGGAATTGAAACGAGAATTTGATTTTCTTTCCGTCTTAGCAAGCTTACTCATTTTTTACGCTTATAATAGAACCAGATTGGAATTGAAACTCCATAATTTACTTCTGTCTGATCTCCAGAAAAATACTTATAATAGAACCAGATTGGAATTGAAACGGGCTGGTAATTTTACAAGAAAAGACAAGAAATTACCTTATAATAGAACCAGATTGGAATTGAAACGTTTTGTGGACGTTTGAATAAAAATTATAGGGGGACCTTATAATAGAACCAGATTGGAATTGAAACTTTTTATACCTTACAGGTTTCACGATTCTTATTATCCTTATAATAGAACCAGATTGGAATTGAAACTCTTTTACAGGGACTTGTCGAGGGCAGAAGGTATGTCTTATAATAGAACCAGATTGGAATTGAAACTCAAATTAAACGAAGAATTTTATATGGTATCTGGTTCTTATAATAGAACCAGATTGGAATTGAAACTCGGAAATGTAAACACTAACCCAGCCAGTTTCAGGAACTTATAATAGAACCAGATTGGAATTGAAACGAAGGGATAGAACTACAATACAATAGAATTTACAACTTATAATAGAACCAGATTGGAATTGAAACTGAACCTTTTATCTCAGGAAGCTCCTTATCTTTGAGCTTATAATAGAACCAGATTGGAATTGAAACAACTGGTAACACTGAAAGCTTAGGGGATAAGATAAGCTTATAATAGAACCAGATTGGAATTGAAACACCATAAAAGACAAGAAACCTATAGCCGATAAACTTCTTATAATAGAACCAGATTGGAATTGAAACTATTGTAAAGTGGAAGGGTTCCGGGGGAAGTCCCCCCTTATAATAGAACCAGATTGGAATTGAAACATTCATGGAATACTACAATATCAGTGCTTTTTATATCTTATAATAGAACCAGATTGGAATTGAAACAAGACGTGAATAGGTTAGTAAATACATATCAGGATAACTTATAATAGAACCAGATTGGAATTGAAACTTTTCTATAATTAGAATTTGATCGCCTTTTTTATACCTTATAATAGAACCAGATTGGAATTGAAACGAAAAGATATTCTTGATTGTGGTTATGCTAATCGACTTATAATAGAACCAGATTGGAATTGAAACTACTTACCGAAAAGGAATTTAAGAACCTGATTTTTTCTTATAATAGAACCAGATTGGAATTGAAACGAAAGAGTATGGTTGTAAATCATGCTTTTCCATATCCTTATAATAGAACCAGATTGGAATTGAAACGGCTTAGGCTCCCTGGTTACTTTGCGTATCGTTCTTCTTATAATAGAACCAGATTGGAATTGAAACGTGTGAGAACTTTCTCTCTAAATTGTTATAAAAAAAACTTATAATAGAACCAGATTGGAATTGAAACCATTTGAGGACAATCGGAAAGAGCTTATTTTGCCGACTTATAATAGAACCAGATTGGAATTGAAACGACGATGTATAGAACCGCCCTTCGTGTTTCTGATTTCTTATAATAGAACCAGATTGGAATTGAAACGAGAATTTGATTTTCTTTCCTATTCCCCTGTAAAGGCTTATAATAGAACCAGATTGGAATTGAAACTATTTGCCATTTTCTTTGATCTCTCTATGTTATAATACTTATAATAGAACCAGATTGGAATTGAAACGTTTGTAAAATCCCCGTGTTTCATATCCTCCTTGATCTTATAATAGAACCAGATTGGAATTGAAACTTTAATATTCTAATTTCTCGTTTTTCTTTTTGTATTGCTTATAATAGAACCAGATTGGAATTGAAACTCATAAACCGTATCAAAGACTATCATTATTTTCTTACTTATAATAGAACCAGATTGGAATTGAAACTTTAGAATTACCAATGAAATCAAGTTTCTGAATAAGACTTATAATAGAACCAGATTGGAATTGAAACCCAAATCCCTGTTGATTGTAGCCACAAAACAACCAACTTATAATAGAACCAGATTGGAATTGAAACCAAGGCCGTAAAGGCCAAATAATTTCTATTAAAGAACTTATAATAGAACCAGATTGGAATTGAAACTATTCGACAAAAAGATATAAAGATACAGACGAGCAGCTTATAATAGAACCAGATTGGAATTGAAACCAATTTGAACAGGTTTTACTTGTATTATGAGCCGGGCTTATAATAGAACCAGATTGGAATTGAAACCAAAATTTAAAGTAGCTTTATCTCCTATTTTATTGGCTTATAATAGAACCAGATTGGAATTGAAACGAGAATACAGTCCGATTCCGAGGCATGGGTTTGTTTTCTTATAATAGAACCAGATTGGAATTGAAACTATCCAGAACATCGTGTATGAGACAGTTAATTAAAAACTTATAATAGAACCAGATTGGAATTGAAACGAGTCTTAACAATGGACTTCGGTTAGTGTTTTCGATACTTATAATAGAACCAGATTGGAATTGAAACTGATTCCTTGAAGCGAATTAATTTCTCGCATAAGCACTTATAATAGAACCAGATTGGAATTGAAATATATTGAACTCGCTACAGTCCATTTATTAGAGCCAGCTTATAATAGAACCAGATTGGAATTGAAATCATTAACGCAACAACAGGAAAAATTGATGGGATGATCTTATAATAGAACCAGATTGGAATTGAAATACCGACTTTTGCGTCTTATCTCGGAATATCGTTTTTCTTATAATAGAACCAGATTGGAATTGAAATAATCCTAATAAAGCGTCTTTTACCGCTTCGTCAGTACTTATAATAGAACCAGATTGGAATTGAAATAGGTTTAGTGATTTTAGCTTTTTATCATCATCAAAAGCCTTATAATAGAACCAGATTGGAATTGAAATACCGAAATACAGGATAATGGAGTCGGAGGCCTTGCAGCTTATAATAGAACCAGATTGGAATTGAAATAATACAGTCTCTGTTTGGTTCGATAACCTTTTGACTCTTATAATAGAACCAGATTGGAATTGAAATCTTCATCGGTATAAATAGCTAAATACTCCTCTTTTGTCTTATAATAGAACCAGATTGGAATTGAAATATTTCCGCAAGGATGAACATCGATGCAAAAACACTACTTATAATAGAACCAGATTGGAATTGAAATTCTTTAGTTCGACAAATAGCCCGTGGTGATTTCCTCGCTTATAATAGAACCAGATTGGAATTGAAATTTGAATGATAGGCTTATTTTATCTCCAGCTTTCTTACTTATAATAGAACCAGATTGGAATTGAAATCAGTAAAAGAACCGATATTTAAGGAAATGCTTAAGACTTATAATAGAACCAGATTGGAATTGAAATTGAGAAATTTCTTGAATATCGGAAAACACAGCAAACACTTATAATAGAACCAGATTGGAATTGAAATTGAAAAAGCAGACCGAGGATAATTCAGCCTTTATGGACTTATAATAGAACCAGATTGGAATTGAAATTGGTTTCAATGTTTAACGGACTTCCTGTAAGAATCTCTTATAATAGAACCAGATTGGAATTGAAATTTTTTGAGCGACTGTAAGCTCATTAGACAAATCTTGCTTATAATAGAACCAGATTGGAATTGAAATCAATGTAAGGTAAGGTGAATATTCAGAATCGGTTGAAGCTTATAATAGAACCAGATTGGAATTGAAATCTGATTTTACAACAGAGTTATCTGTTGGAGATTATATCTTATAATAGAACCAGATTGGAATTGAAATTAACTTCATTATCTAATCTTTCGTTCATTTTTAATTCTTATAATAGAACCAGATTGGAATTGAAATCAATGTAAGGTAAGGTGAATATTCAGAATCGGTTGAAGCTTATAATAGAACCAGATTGGAATTGAAATTAATATATCAGGGTTTATAAAGTTCTCAAAACTTTTCTTATAATAGAACCAGATTGGAATTGAAATTTCCTCGGTTGTTTTCGGTTCCGGGGCCGGCTTCGGCTTATAATAGAACCAGATTGGAATTGAAATCGTTTAAAATATCTTGACTATTTCTTGATCTATTGTCTTATAATAGAACCAGATTGGAATTGAAATTCCGGTTCATGCTGTAATCTCTTTGAGCGACCTTTACTTATAATAGAACCAGATTGGAATTGAAATGAGACTGAAAAGACCGTAATTCCTGAGATTTCGAAACTTATAATAGAACCAGATTGGAATTGAAATGAAGATTCTAAAACCTTAATATTGCTTTCCGGGTCTCTTATAATAGAACCAGATTGGAATTGAAATATTGTGATTTCACCGGGATTTCTTACAAATATCCTGACTTATAATAGAACCAGATTGGAATTGAAATATTTCGATAAAAATATATTTGTGTAAATTTTTTTTACTTATAATAGAACCAGATTGGAATTGAAATTGTAATAATTAACTTTCAAATAATCTGTTTCAAGTTTCTTATAATAGAACCAGATTGGAATTGAAATGTCTTTAACTCCTTGACGGTTGGATTATGGCCACAAGCTTATAATAGAACCAGATTGGAATTGAAATCAGAAAGCTCTTTATCAAGCGTTTCTTTCTCTTATGCTTATAATAGAACCAGATTGGAATTGAAATTTGAAGGGTTTATAAGCCCTTCTCGTTTTAATTGTGCTTATAATAGAACCAGATTGGAATTGAAATTCTACGATTGCCGGGGAAAATGTGATTGCTGTAGTGTCTTATAATAGAACCAGATTGGAATTGAAATATAAATCCCCTTTCATCCTGACTGGAGTTGCTGTGACTTATAATAGAACCAGATTGGAATTGAAATTCGTTTTTACAGGTTAATGATGAAGAGCTTTTCAAAGCTTATAATAGAACCAGATTGGAATTGAAATGTTATTGCAGGGACAAACTCATATTTGACAGACGGTCTTATAATAGAACCAGATTGGAATTGAAATGGTTTCTTACAGGAAGCTTGAACAGGAGTAGCAACATGCTTATAATAGAACCAGATTGGAATTGAAACTGCAAACGTTGTATGGATGGCTTCAATATAAAGTCTTCTTATAATAGAACCAGATTGGAATTGAAACATCCATATAGCAAAATCTGCTCTGTGTTTTTTTTGAACTTATAATAGAACCAGATTGGAATTGAAACGTTATAAACACTTTACGACATTTTTTTGCATTCTGTCTTATAATAGAACCAGATTGGAATTGAAACAAAATACAAAGCGGAAAAACATGGTAAGTTATTTATACTTATAATAGAACCAGATTGGAATTGAAACTGAAAATACAACCGAGGAAACCGAGTTAAAACACAACTTATAATAGAACCAGATTGGAATTGAAACTGTAGAATTGATTTGCAGGGCCGGCGAGACCCTGAACTTATAATAGAACCAGATTGGAATTGAAACAACGGTTAATTCAAGGCAGTTTACTATGTACAAAGACTTATAATAGAACCAGATTGGAATTGAAACTTCTCTTCCATCAAGAATTCTGCCTGAATTCTTTTTACTTATAATAGAACCAGATTGGAATTGAAACGCTATTTTTCCGGACAAAATAAAATTAATTTTTTTTCTCTTATAATAGAACCAGATTGGAATTGAAACCTGCTTGAAGAAAAATGGGATTTTTGCGTTTACTACCTTATAATAGAACCAGATTGGAATTGAAACTTAAGATTTGCAAATTCAAAATTCGCATTTGTCAAATCTTATAATAGAACCAGATTGGAATTGAAACTAAACAGAGAAGCGATGTAGTTATAGATAAGCTATTCTCTTATAATAGAACCAGATTGGAATTGAAACAGCACAATCTAAAGAAATATTAGCAATATTAAAAAAACTTATAATAGAACCAGATTGGAATTGAAACTCTCCAGTGTTGATGTCAACAGTCTTGTCTGCCGCCTTATAATAGAACCAGATTGGAATTGAAACTTACAAGATTGCAAAATAATATAGGGGAAACCGATTCTTATAATAGAACCAGATTGGAATTGAAACCCTGCAAGAGGTAAATAACCCGACAAATTTGTGTTGCTTATAATAGAACCAGATTGGAATTGAAACGCGTAATTGAAAGTTCCTCCTATTTTCTTGAAAGCGCTTATAATAGAACCAGATTGGAATTGAAACCTTTAAATAAGTCGACAATGTGGCCGCCAAATTTGCCTTATAATAGAACCAGATTGGAATTGAAACTACGGTTTTAGTAACTCCTTTAAAAGATATGCTTACCTTATAATAGAACCAGATTGGAATTGAAACGTGGAATACTGAGTCTATTACTACGCCAGTTCTTACGGCTTATAATAGAACCAGATTGGAATTGAAACTGTGATAAATTGAATATAATGCTTTCATTATATTCTCTTATAATAGAACCAGATTGGAATTGAAACCAGGAATGTTCCTTTCGAGTTCATCGATAAAGTCTTCTTATAATAGAACCAGATTGGAATTGAAACTTCACAAGTTTCAAAGATTCTCTTGCTATATTGATACCTTATAATAGAACCAGATTGGAATTGAAACAGCAAGCTTATGAAGAATTTTGTGAATCATTATCTTCTTATAATAGAACCAGATTGGAATTGAAACGCATGTAATCTATAATAAACAATTTTATTTTACAGCCTTATAATAGAACCAGATTGGAATTGAAACTTCTCATCTACACCACGTTCCTGAGAAATCTGAGAGCTTATAATAGAACCAGATTGGAATTGAAACTAAACACATAACTATATTTTTGTCAATAAATATTTACTTATAATAGAACCAGATTGGAATTGAAACTTGATGCTGTTATTAATAACCATTCGGGATTTCCTGCTTATAATAGAACCAGATTGGAATTGAAACAATATCGAGCATTGTAAAATCAGGGTCTACAATAAGCTTATAATAGAACCAGATTGGAATTGAAACATTCTACCCAGGTCAATAGCAGTTCTTCAGTAACTACCTTATAATAGAACCAGATTGGAATTGAAACTGGTAAGCTTGCTTCATTTCTTGCAAGTCAAAGCGACTTATAATAGAACCAGATTGGAATTGAAACTAAGGGTATTCGGTTTAAGAAGCATTACTATATATATCTTATAATAGAACCAGATTGGAATTGAAACGGTTGATATGTTATGTATTTCTTAGATTGCCTTACTACTTATAATAGAACCAGATTGGAATTGAAACTTGACAGAAGGGTTTGTTATATATCCACCAAATATCCTTATAATAGAACCAGATTGGAATTGAAACTTAACAGCGTCTTTACTCGAATCAGCAATAGACCCGTCTTATAATAGAACCAGATTGGAATTGAAACACATGATGAAAATCCTCGATTGTGCTTAAATAGAATTCTTATAATAGAACCAGATTGGAATTGAAACCACTGCGGGCATATAAGAGATATGAACAAGCGAGAATCTTATAATAGAACCAGATTGGAATTGAAACTTCGATAGTTGAAAGAAAGTTCCGGAGGATATTGATCTTATAATAGAACCAGATTGGAATTGAAACATACCCTTGACATAGCATTTGATAATAGTTACGTGCCTTATAATAGAACCAGATTGGAATTGAAACTTTTTGTATAACTTCTAAAGGGGCTTTCTTTTCATCCTTATAATAGAACCAGATTGGAATTGAAACTAAATATCGGCTCTTTTACTGAGGAGTTATTCAGTAGCTTATAATAGAACCAGATTGGAATTGAAACAATATTCGTATTTTAAAGAAAATTGATTTTTAACAGGCTTATAATAGAACCAGATTGGAATTGAAACTGTAACACTTACTTTTGACGATTCGAATATTGCTTACTTATAATAGAACCAGATTGGAATTGAAACTGTGTAATTATTAACACAATCTAATATAATAGCGTCTCTTATAATAGAACCAGATTGGAATTGAAACTACGATCTTGTTTCTGAGTATGGAGTTGGTGCGGCCACTTATAATAGAACCAGATTGGAATTGAAACAGAAATACTTGATTATGAAAATGCTTTCAAGAAAATACTTATAATAGAACCAGATTGGAATTGAAACTCTTTCTGAATTTTGTTTATAAACTTGGTTATATCAGACTTATAATAGAACCAGATTGGAATTGAAACCCAAATATCCTTTCTCCTCCTAAGGTATAGTATACTTCTTATAATAGAACCAGATTGGAATTGAAACGGCAGGATATGCTGTAAGACAGTGTACTATCTACATCTTATAATAGAACCAGATTGGAATTGAAACACGAAGGGGAAATCTTACATACATTTAAAGAGAACACTTATAATAGAACCAGATTGGAATTGAAACTTTGAAGATATTGTATTGATAGATAGGCAGATTTATACTTATAATAGAACCAGATTGGAATTGAAACGCTGTAGAGGCAAATAAGACTGTGTTCGACGGAATAACTTATAATAGAACCAGATTGGAATTGAAACAACAGGAGAAAGTTTCTTAGCCGACGGTATGCTCTGCTTATAATAGAACCAGATTGGAATTGAAACTAAACACATAACTATATTTTTGTCAATAAATATTTAGGCTTATAATAGAACCAGATTGGAATTGAAACGATATTATTTTTAGAGATATCAAACCAATCTTTCACCTTATAATAGAACCAGATTGGAATTGAAACATCAGTAAAACTTTGACAGGCATATTCTTTGCACCTCTTATAATAGAACCAGATTGGAATTGAAACGCGTTTCAGATCTTCACCTGCTGCAAAAGTATTAGCTTATAATAGAACCAGATTGGAATTGAAACACGATATAAATCAAAAGAGCCAGTATAAAAATTATACTTATAATAGAACCAGATTGGAATTGAAATATTTTTCGAAAACGAAATCGTATGTATAGCTTGAATACTTATAATAGAACCAGATTGGAATTGAAATCCTGCCGAATACAAGGAGGACAAACGTAAACACAAGCCTTATAATAGAACCAGATTGGAATTGAAATTATTTAGTCTCTGAAACATGCGTTGTTAAACGCATATCTTATAATAGAACCAGATTGGAATTGAAATGTAAGTTTAGATGACAGGATTGAAGCCCTAAAGGAACTTATAATAGAACCAGATTGGAATTGAAATATTTCTTACAGGAAGCTTGAACAGGAGTAGCAACATGCTTATAATAGAACCAGATTGGAATTGAAATTACCTTACATTATGGATGGGCGATGCTGACAGTGCCCTTATAATAGAACCAGATTGGAATTGAAACCGAAATTATTACCACCAAACTTCCTGTAATTTTCAGCCTTATAATAGAACCAGATTGGAATTGAAACTATATTAGTCCATTGAATACCCTAATAATACTAAACACTTATAATAGAACCAGATTGGAATTGAAACGTTCAAGATCATAAATAGAACTATCGTTTCCAAACTGCTTATAATAGAACCAGATTGGAATTGAAACGGCTGTATTTAGAGAGATTAAAAAAACATCTTCTGGCTTATAATAGAACCAGATTGGAATTGAAACTTTTTCTTTGGACTGATTCAAGAAATGCTTTTTTGGCTTATAATAGAACCAGATTGGAATTGAAACTTGTATGGAATGACTGCAAGGCCTCCAACTCCATTACTTATAATAGAACCAGATTGGAATTGAAACGGTTGAAAATATCGTCGTCAATATCATTCAAAATGCTTATAATAGAACCAGATTGGAATTGAAACGGTTGAAAATATCGTCGTCAATATCATTCAAAATGCTTATAATAGAACCAGATTGGAATTGAAACCGAAGTATGAGTATTTTTAAATATTACCTAAAAAACGCTTATAATAGAACCAGATTGGAATTGAAACACATCGGCAGCAAGTGAATTCATATTAATATATAGTACTTATAATAGAACCAGATTGGAATTGAAACGATATATTAACTTGTTCAATCATACAGCCGACCTCACTTATAATAGAACCAGATTGGAATTGAAACTATATACTGTATAGCTCTAACATACGTATTTTCGATCCTTATAATAGAACCAGATTGGAATTGAAACAATTGAGGAATATTTTCTAAAACGCGGAATCGTAATTCTTATAATAGAACCAGATTGGAATTGAAACTGATAGGATACACTTGAACGGCAAGGCCACAATCACCTTATAATAGAACCAGATTGGAATTGAAACTTCATACCGTCATTCCATAATTTTGCAGTTCCCTTTCCTTATAATAGAACCAGATTGGAATTGAAACATGCTACCAGTGAGAAAAACGGAATAATGCCAAGTAGCTTATAATAGAACCAGATTGGAATTGAATCTCGGCAGCAAGAAAGATTTCGGGAAAGAAAGACGGTCTTATAATAGAACCAGATTGGAATTGAAACAACATGCCATAATGCTATACGCCAGTGAAGTCCTGCCTTATAATAGAACCAGATTGGAATTGAAACATATCCATCCCGACTGATTTCCCTGTTTTTATAAATTCTTATAATAGAACCAGATTGGAATTGAAACTCGGCAGCAAGAAAGATTTCGGGAAAGAAAGACGGTCTTATAATAGAACCAGATTGGAATTGAAACTTTAGACAGGCCTAATATGGCCGCTATGTCGGAGCCCCTTATAATAGAACCAGATTGGAATTGAAACTACCACAAACCTTTCTTTGAAGTCGTCCATTTTTACCCTTATAATAGAACCAGATTGGAATTGAAACACGTTTTCATTCATATCTGATTTCCTTCTATTGTTGTCTTATAATAGAACCAGATTGGAATTGAAACTGTTTTTCCGCTTTGTATTTCATGAATTGAAAAAATTCTTATAATAGAACCAGATTGGAATTGAAACTTATTTTATTCCTTGTTAATAAACAATCTATCCGATCTTATAATAGAACCAGATTGGAATTGAAACGTATTTAAACCCGGTTCCATATAAATACTTGGCTTGCTTATAATAGAACCAGATTGGAATTGAAACTCATGTCAGAAAACATATCTATTCCTGCTTGAACGTCTTATAATAGAACCAGATTGGAATTGAAACATTTTATAATGGATGCACAATTTTTTTGTTATTGCCTTATAATAGAACCAGATTGGAATTGAAACTTCGTGATATTAGGGTTAAGCTGGGCATTAATTCGGCTTATAATAGAACCAGATTGGAATTGAAACCCTATCAAACCTAAGTTGCAACATTTTAATCAAACGGCTTATAATAGAACCAGATTGGAATTGAAACTTTACTATATGTAGCCTTTCTTCCTTCCATCTCCAACTTATAATAGAACCAGATTGGAATTGAAACAATGCAAGCGTAGTTTCTGAATTCTCACTTGTCGAGCTTATAATAGAACCAGATTGGAATTGAAACGAGACAAAGCGGTCTATGAAAACGGGTTCTATGTTCTCTTATAATAGAACCAGATTGGAATTGAAACAGGTCAAAGAGCTCCACATGCCTGAAATGGCGGTATCTTATAATAGAACCAGATTGGAATTGAAACAAAATATATCAAAACGTCTTGACAGTTCCTTGAGATACTTATAATAGAACCAGATTGGAATTGAAACCTTAGCATTTACCTGAAAAGAGCATCCAAAACAGGCTGCTTATAATAGAACCAGATTGGAATTGAAACGAACAAACAGTTTACATTTTTACAGACCCGGATAATCTTATAATAGAACCAGATTGGAATTGAAACGGTAAAATTCAGGTAAAAGAAATTTTGAATCGGGTTCTTATAATAGAACCAGATTGGAATTGAAACTGATTTTCGGCTTTATAGTAGGTCAATATTTCCCCAACTTATAATAGAACCAGATTGGAATTGAAACATGCAGTCCTATTCATACTTTTTACAGACAGTAGTCCTTATAATAGAACCAGATTGGAATTGGTGTAGCTGTCAGCTTACAGCGATCAGCGGCCAGCCATGTATTAGAATAACTTTACTTACTTATGGAATGCTTTCTTGTTAAAGAGGAAAAGCTGACGGCTAAAAGCTAATGGCTGATAGCTAAAAAAAGCGGCCAGCGTTGTATTAGTAAAGCTTTACTTACTTATGGAATGCTTTCTTGTTAAAGAGGAAAAGCTGACGGCTAATAGCTGATTAGCTGATAGCTAAAAAAAGCGGCCAGCGTTGTATTAGGAAAGCTTTACTTACTTATGGAGCGCCGGCTGAGAGAAGGCGTAAGCCTGAGCCGAAGCCAAGCAACTGAAAGCTGATAAGCTGATAGCTAAAAATCTAATATAATCCCCTATTCCTCAGAAGCTGCAAACCTCCTATGCTACGCTTTCCTTCCTGAAAAAATTAGGGCTTACAGATAAAATCACTACGATTAAAAGTTATGAAAATCAAGATTTTTTCTATTTGGATTATTGATTGACAATGCAATTTTATTTACCAGGATAGAATTATCAAGGAGAATTATAATGCAAGAGAGCATCTATCAATCTATCTTAAACCATTTAAGCCTAATTCCGGTAGAATACCTTGATATGGTGGATTCTTATCTAAAAAAACTCGCTTTAGATGCAAAAGCTAAAGAACAAAACAGGCAATTAATACTTAATCTGGCAGGCTCCTGGAGTGATATGTCTGAGGAGGATTTTGAGGATTATCTGGAAATTACTAAAAACACAAGAGATGAAATGTTTCAGAGGGAGATAAATTTATGAAGCAGGCTATTATCGACACTGACACCCTTTCCTTCTTCTTCAGAAATAATCCTAAAGTTACTAAGAAACTTGACAAATATTTAAAAGAATTTGGATTTATTAATATCAGTATCATAACTTATTATGAAGTATTAAATGGCCTTTATTTCAAAGATGCCAAAAATCAATTATCTAAATTTGAAAAATTCGTCGAGTTAAATGAAATATTACCTTTAACCGATGAGATTGCAAAAAAGGCAGCAGAAATTTATGCCAGACTTAAGAAAAATGGTAATCCCATAGGACACAACGATACTCTTATTGCCAGTACTGCAATTGTGAATAATATGAAATTAATTACGAATAACACAAATCATTTTAATCGTATTGAAGAATTAGATATTGATAATTGGAATGAGTAATGATATAGGGTAAGCTGGTTAGCTTCCAGCGATCACCGGTCAGCGTTGTATTAGGAAAGCATTACTTACTTATGGAATGCTTTTCTTGTTAAATAAGATAAAGCTAATAGCTGAAAGCTAATGGCTGATAGCTAAAAAACGGCCAGCGTTGTATTAGAAAAGCTTCACTTACTTATGGAGCACTTTCTTGTTAAATAAGATAAAGCTAATAGCTGAAAGCGATGCTTCGGTGCACTTCGTTTACTCAGCAACCGGATGCAAAGCCTTGAGCGGCTGATAGCTAAAAAAAGAATTTAATAAAATTGACAATTCATAGAAACTCTAATAAATAGGATAATATGCAAAAAAAGCAATCCCTGTCCATTATTGCATTTTCCATGTCCATGTTCCGTGGGCTTACCGTGGTGCTGCTTTTTTTATCCTCCTCGCTTTATGCCCTGGATAGAGAACAGTTAAGAATACACAGTATCCTTCTGGATAATATTTCTATAAACACCTTTCACATTTATATCAACGCTCCTGAGAATATTGCCAGAAGTCTCTTACTGGATAATATCCAAAAAAAATCAGAATTAAAGATAAAACAAGAAAATGAAGAAGATACGGAAACTCTAGAACCTTATTATCTCTCCTTTATGGCAATAAAAGATGGAAAAGAATTCAAAGCCCGAATCATTCCGGGTTCTTTTGTATCTGAAGATTCCACTCTCAGCATGGTTCAAATCCAATTCTTCGATGAACTCAAAGAAGGAGAATATGAACTGAAAATGTACCTGAATTATTACGGAAAAGTTCAGGGAGAAAGCCTCGATACAAAAACATTCCGTATTGAAACACGCAGGGAAAAAGCAGGAGAGCAACCTTTCATTTCAGAAGTAGCACCCGCTGCGGGAGTTGCGGGGGACACAATCATCATTCGAGGCAATAACCTTGCCCGTGTGAGCGCAGATTCAATAGAAGTTCAGTTTATCCGAAAGGGAAAAAAGAAGATTCTCAACAAGAACGATATCCTGTCTTCAGAAAGACCTTTTTATACATCAAGAGGAAGCAAGGGGATTGATGAAATACGATTTAGTATACCGGAACTTCTGGAGGAAGAACTCGGCTTAATGAGTATTCCCGAGCATGGTTTCCGATCCTTTCTCGGGCACCCTATTCAACTTCGTCTGATGGTAGCCAATCGCCCTTCTAAGATTGTAGAAATTCGGTATCTATCCAAAAGATGGAAGCTTATCGCGGGTTCAGTAAGTATTTCTGCCGTGATATTGTTCCTCTTGATGATTTCTTATATAATGAAGAAATTTAATTTTTTAAAAGAAATCCTTCTGGAATCGGAAACCAATACATACAGTCTGACTAAATTCCAGGCTTTTCTCTGGACGCTGGTTCTTATAGGTAGCTATCTGTATGTGGCTATATGCTGGGCCATGATCCTCGGCAATGGTGTAATCCCGGATTTTAATGCATCTTTAATTGCCCTGATGGGAGTAAGTTACGGGGGAATGATATCCTCGAAAATCATTGAAAATAAAAAACCTAAAAATGAAATAAGAGAAACAAGTCCCAGCTTAAAAAATCTGTTCTGTACCGGGAATGAAGTAGACATGGCGAGGCTACAACTATTCGGTTTTACCATCGTTTCTATTATAGCTTTTCTTTTTACAATGGTACAGAGTAATATATTAAATGGACTCCCGGACATACCCCCTACTCTTCACGGACTCCTGACAGCCAGTCAGGCGGGATATTTAAGCGGTAAAATGGTTTCAGACGATATAAGTGTTTCCGTGATTAAGCCAACAAGTTTTAAAGTAAGCGAAAAAAATCTGCTTATACACCTTGTCGGGACCGGATTTAAAAAAGAAATGCAGGTATTGGTCGGAGATCTGGGACCCTTCCCGGTCGAGTTTAAAAACCCATCCAGTTGCAGCTTTCAGATTCCCGGATTCGAAGCCCCCGGGAAATATGACTTAATACTAATACCTTCAGAAGGGAAAAAAACAGCACTAAAAGAAGCAATACAAATACAGGGAGAAGATGAAAAATGAAAATTATTACAGGTATATTAACAGTTTTTTTGATAACAGGTGCTTTACACTCCCATGCAGTAAGCGAAATTGATAAGGTAAGTAATTCTAATTATAGAATGCGTTCGGTAAAAGTAAAAGATTTTTCTAAAAATTTACTTCGAGTTAAAATTAAAGGAGATAATCTAAAAGAACGTTTCTTGTTAGAGGACGTTAATTACCATCATAAAAAAAAAGTAAAGAAACCGAAAACTGCGGATAACCTTTACTTCAATTTTGAATTAAACGGAGAAGAACTTCATATCGTTACAGGAAGCGTAAAGTTTTATAGTGATACAGAAGCAAGATTCGAAATTAAAAGTGAATCTCCCATACCCTATCAGGATACTGCGACACTTACTCTTTGTCTCTATCATAACTTAGAAAAAATAAAAGACCTCCAGGCTGTTACTTTTGAAATTCCACAACGTTCGATAAAACCGGGAATGCAACCTCATATATCTAAAGTAAGCCCGGCAGCCGGCGTTGCAGGGGATACGATTACAATTGAAGGTGAAAATTTTGGAGATAATATTGATAATATATACTTATTCTATATTCACGAAGAAGAAGATCCAAGCTATGAATTTAAGGAAAGGTTGTTGACAACAAGAAAGGCAATTTATCTTTCCAAACCAAACCCAAAAACCAACCAACAAACCTTACGCTTCACTCTTTCCACAACCCTTGACCGAATGTTACACACCATAAAAGCAAAAGAGTCAAACCTATTCTCTCATTTGAGAAGTGAAATCTTTGGTGAAACAATCAAGTTAAAACTCATGATTAATTCGCAACCCTCGGAAGTCAAGAGATATGTAGTATTAAATGCTCATTGGAAAAAAGGAGCTGTAATTATAAGCTTAATCGTTCTCTTAAGTTTTCTGGGTTTTATTTCCTTTATTATGAAGCGATTTAACTTCTTCCCTTATATTTTTCTTGATATAAAAACAAATACATACAGTTTATCCAGGTTTCAGGCCTTCATTTGGACTATTGTGCTATTAGGAAGTTATTGTTACGTAGCAATCTGCTGGGGCTTAATCCTGCAAAGCGGAGAAATCCCCGATTTCAACCCTTCTTTATTAGGATTAATGGCAATCAGTTACGGTGGCTTACTCTCATCAACAATTATAGAAAATAAGATAAGCAAAAATGAGTTACGAAATACTCAGCCCTCTATGCGAAATTTAATCTGTACAGGTAAAGTGATTGACCTTGCTCGCTTACAGTTATTTGGTTTCACTATTGTAGCTATATTTGTTTATATCTATAACTTACTTCAATCTAATATTTTAAATGGCTTACCCGATATTCCTGTAACCCTGCACGGGCTATTAACTACCAGTCAAACCGGTTATATCGCGGCAAAAGCTGCAACGAATAAAATATCAATCAGTTTTATTTCTCCTAACAAATGGTATGTAACGGATAAAGAAATAAATCTAAAACTCGTCGGTAATGGCTTTACTGATGATATGCAGGTATTGATTGAAGCAATCGGTTCTCCCATTCCTGTTGAAAAAAAAGATTCGGGAACTCTTTCCTGTACAATACATATTCCTGAAAATACCTCAAACCTTCTCGGCTTCCATGATTTAATTCTTCTTTTACCCGGAGGAGGAAGTGTAGTTTTAACGGATGGCATTGAAATCGCAACAGATGAAATACCCATTTTGGAAACTGAACCGGAAGAGGATGAATTAGAAGTTAAAAACCTATAGATGAAGTAATTTCATGTTTTATTTCAAAAATTATACTTGCTTTTCTTAATTTAGTATATAAAATTCTGTTTTTGGAGATAAATATGAAGTCGCTCGTCCTTCTTATCATTCTATACCTTTACTCCTGCCTTCCATCTTCTTCCAATAAAAAAGACAATGGAATCAGGTTATTTTCTGCTCTTCAGCCAATTTCGAGTCCCGTACCCAAGCTTTCTGTAAAAGGAACTCTCAAGGACGCCTCTGGCAATCCTTTATCTTTTGCTGCGGTTTCCTCCAGTTCCGGGATTAATACCGGGCTCTCCATTCATCGAACACCTGTGATCAATTCAGAGGGACTCAGTTTTACTGACGTGGATCCGGATTTAGGTGAAGTCGCCGGAAAGCTGAGTTTAAAAAAAGCTGCTGATGAAACCGGAATCACTTTTTATGAACTTTACTGGGGAGATGCAAATAATAAAGCCCTCGGAAGAATTGGAAGGTTCTATAAAACTGGAACCAACTTTGACTATATTCTCTCTCAAAATACCAAAATTCCGAGTAAGGCCGCCCGGTTCCTTGTTTTTTCAGGAGACAATAGCGGTCTAATCGAAAAACCCCTCTCTTTAAGTATTCAGGATGTAAAAGCGGATACTATCAGCGACGCTTCGGGAACTTATACTCTTCTTGTTAAACTGGAAAAACAGAGTGATGGGAAAAATGTCTCTAAGAAAGTTACGGTTACGGTTGTAAAAGATGGTGAAGAACTGGGTACTTTTAGTTTTGTAATACCGGAAGAAATTAAAAAGGATGACCCTCCTCCTGCCGTTACGGTAGAAAAAGGAAATCTAAAGATTACCATCACAGCTCTCGAAGTTCTGGATGATAACAGCACAAATACTACAAATATTGACCCCAATGCAGTGAGCCCTTTCAGTGCAGGTGGTAGTATCACAACCATTGTTCAATCCTATGAATCCATTCAGCTCAGCTGGCCGGCAGCTACAGGCGGTATACCTCCTTATCAATATAAGCTAATATTCTCTACAAGTAACGACATTTCCACTATAGATTCAGCCAATCTAAAAACTCCTTCTATGGATTGGACGACTTCTACACTCAGCTATACAATCTCCGGTCTGGGCTCTATCAGCACCTACTACTTCACTGTTCTCGCCAGGGACTCCCTCGGGAACATAGTTCAATACCCGGTTGTCACGGCATCCACTCCTGCCTGCGGCTATTGTGTCAGTACCCTGGCCGGTATTGCCGGTTCTTCCGGAGTTGCAGACGGTTACGGAACAAACGCACGTCTCTATTACCCCGGTGGAATCGTTTATGATTCCACCGGAAACCTCTATATTACTTCCAATTCAGCTCATGTAATCCAAAAGATAAATTTGAGCAATAACTATGTAAGTCTCTTAGCCGGCTCCAGTTTTGTTACCGGTTCTTCAAATGGTATAGGTACGAATGCCCAATTCAATGGACCCAATGGCATTACTATAGATAGTCGAAGCGGAGATTTATATGTAGCAGATACCTATAATCAGGTGATTCGAAAAATTGATTCTAATGGTAATGTAAGTACTTTTGCAGGACAAATGGGGATTCCGAGTTCCACTTCTCCCTATTTATATAACCCTGTATCCGTTTTTTTAGATACTCTTCATAATATTCTTTATTTCGGTCAGGATGCAATGAGTTCTTATCTTCGAAAAATTGATCTCGGTACCGGTACTATCTCGGTTCTAATAGGAGATGGTACAGGAGGCACTTATGATGGAATTGGAACCTCTGCCCAGCTTTACTCTA
The DNA here is from genome assembly GCA_024233835.1 of Leptospiraceae bacterium. NCBI lineage: Bacteria > Pseudomonadati > Spirochaetota > Leptospiria > Leptospirales > Leptospiraceae > Leptospiraceae bacterium. The sequence continues at coordinate 41,209 of JACKPC010000008.1, read as the reverse complement.
CGGGTGGCCTTACCATGGATAGTTCCGGGAATCTCTACTTTACTGATCCGGGACCCGGAATCATTCGTAAAATTGATACCACTTCCAGCACAACGAATACTATAGCCGGCTCGGCCTTTGTTTCCGGTTCTTCAGATGGTGCGGGAACGAATGCCCTATTCAATTCACCTACCGGAATTGTAATAGGAAAGGATGGATACCTGTATGTAGTAGATAGTTATAATAACAAAATTCGAAAAATTGATACAAGGAATAATACGGTAAGCACTGTTGTAGGAGATGGTTCTATTGGTTCTCAGGATGGAAATGGAACGAATGCCAGGTTTAATACTCCTTTCGGAATAGCAGTAGATAAAAATGGAAACCTATATATTAGTGAATACTATAATCATACCATACGAAAGATAATACCTTGAATTTCTAATAAATCTCTACATTGCCAAGCGGGATAAACTCTCCGGGTTTATCCCCTTCTTTTACAGGACTTGTAAATTGAATTTCTGTTTTATGTATTTTCCGATTTCCCGGTAAGTTTTGTATTTCACCAGTAGTCTGATTTAAACGCAAAAATAACCTGTATATACCTGCTTTATATTTTTCAGGAAAAGAAAAATAAAAAGAGGAAGTCTCATACTCATCTTTTTTTGTATCTTTATGCAGTATAAAAAAACGAAAAGCCGGATAAAAATTCGAAGCCTTATCTTCTATTATATTCCCTTCCCTATCGGTAAAAAAAATATCGGCTATATATTCTTCTTCAGTTTGATTTAACCTCTTAACCGATAAAAGAAACTGAAACTCAAGATTCCTCGGAATATGAATTTTTGAATTCTCTTTATCTATTTTTATTCTATCAGCATTTTCTTTGTCAGTTTTGAAACTATAACCTTCTAACTTCAAATGAGCCGGAAACGAGTTTATATTCAGATTTATATCCATTAAAGGTTTTTCATTATGAGAAGAACCGGCAGATGTTAGGCTTATCAAGTATACTTCCGGATTGTAAGGAACCGGTTGATACTGAATACCGGGATATTTAATGGCTTTTTTTCCCTGTATTAGAAATACATCTCTTTCTGTATTTTTTTCTAAAACCTTTTTTATAAATAAAAATTTATCCGAATGCAAAAGTCCCGTATATAAGGAATTCGTATCAAAGCGTTTTTTTATTTCCTCAGAAAATTCTCCCCTGTATTGCCTTAAATAAGAGTTTATAGTATCAATTTCCAAATCAGGTCTCAAACTTTTTATACTTTGAAAATACTTATAACGTAAGGTAGTTCCATCTCCATGTCCTAATATTAGAGAACCGAGTGGAAAACCCTGAATCATAGCTAACCTTGCTTTATATTCATTTTCAGACTTACTGATTGATAAAACTTTTTTTCCGGAATAGATTGAGCTAATAATAATAGAAAGAAGAAAGGCTGAAGAAAATAAGATAAATCCTTTTCTCTTCTTTTCAATTAATTGAAAGCCGGAAGATAAAAATAAACTAAGACAAATAAATGAAGGGAAAAAGAATACTTCTTGATCGGCTACACTGTAAGCAATTGAGGGAATAGCATATATTAGAAATTGTAAAAATACTAAAAGATAAACCCAGTTTAATGAGGAGATGTCTTTTTTTGCCAATCTCTCTTTATATCCTTTCCAAAAAGCTGTAAAAAAATAAAAAGAAAAAGGCAATAAAAATAAAGAAAAGGGAGTAAAATTCTCCAGGACAGATTGTATATATTTCAATAAAAACCGGAAATACTGTGATATGTCCGTGCTTAACCAGCCTCCTCTATCAAGAGTAAATCCCCAACCGCTTAAATACCAGATATACCACTTAAAACTTCCCAATTTATAACCGGAAAGATAATTCAAATCGAAGATAAAGTTACCACTTTTTAAACGTAAGGGAATATATAAAAGAGGTAATAAACCAATGAATGTTGATAACAGGACATAGACAAGTTGTTTTATACGGATCTCTCTATGTTTTAAAAAAGGGTAATATAACATTACCAGATACGGTGTAAGAGCTATAATATAAGGATAATTCACAGAACCTAATAAACCGAGACTCAGACCCGTTTTAATAAAATCAAAGGGTTCAAAAAAAGAAATACTTTTTAAAGAATAGAAAAAAACAAGAATTAAGCATAAAGATTGTAAAGCATAAACTTCCATGATACTACCATGCAACCAGAAAAGAAAGGAAGTACCAAAAGAAAAACTTAAGAGAAAAGAACTTAAGCGATTCTGGGTTAATAAACCAAGAGTTCTATATAAATAGGGAACAAATAGGGCAGCCGGAAGTATGCTGGCATGAATGGCTCCCCATTCAGCCGGATAGGATTTTAATTTATAAAACAAATGTGCCAGTAATGTCCAGAGAGGATGACCGGGAGGATGGTCTACTCCTAACTCTATACTATTCAGTGTTAATTCGGCTCCATCGATAGAAAATATGGTAGGTAAGGCCCAGGTATTCGCCCTGGAATAAGCATAAAGAATGAAAAAGAAAACAAACAAAGCAGAGGGAATTCCCCTTTCTTTAGCCGGATTTTCTTGAACTGTAAAACGATAAGCTGTCTCTAATACAAGCTTACTATCTACTCTCTGGGGCTGTATAGTCATTAAACTTTTATTGTCTGTATTCATATAATTATTTCTTTCTTATCTGTCTTTTGGGAAAATCCTTATGAAAAACTTCTTTTCCATAATCATCATAATAATAAATTTTCATTGTCTCTCCCGCTAAAACAAGCCTTGTAAAACCAAAACCTTCCCTGGCAAAAAGACTTCTCTCACTTTTTCCGGTAGCTCGTTTTTTACCGGCAGCACCGGATATAAGGTGGGGAAAGTATTCCGTATCACATTTTTCCTGCAAAAGCTGTAAATCATGCTCATGACCCGCAAGGTAAATATCTGCATATTGACAGAGTTTCGGAAATAGAAGTTCTTCTAAACCTTTATCATCCCCATGCCTTCCACCGGAAAAGAAAGGATGATGAGCAAAGACTAAAACCCACCTGGCTTTACTTTGTTCGAGAGTTTCATAAAGCCATTCCTGTTGAAGCTTATCTTTCTTAAAAGGATTTGTATCCAGACCGATCAATTCAACTTCAGTTCCTGCAATATTATAATAAGAATGTGGCATAACCCAGTATTTAGAACGGGAAGTATACTCCACCTGGTATTTCGTATTCCCTCCTATCATACCGGCAAGCCCGTAATCATGGTTTCCGAGAACTGCATAGATTTTAATTCCAAGAGGAGAATAGGGTTTTTCAAACTTTTCGTCAAATTGTGCATCATCTGCTGAGGATATGCCGGTCTCATAAAAATTATCACCGAGAAGAATGCCAAAATCACAACCTTCCTTATCACAGACCTCTTTCATGGCTTTGGCTACCCTGTACTGGTTTTCATTCCCCGTTCCGCTATCTCCAAAAATCAGAATTTTAATCTGCTTTGGATCTTTAAATTCAGCTTGAAACTTAGTGGTATCCACCTTTAAGTCTTTAAAGCTTTTGGAAGCCGGGCTGGAAATACAGGAAATACTCAGAAGTAAAAGCAGATACAGAAAATAGCTTATTGCTTCAGAGTTAAACTTTAAATACAGTTTAAGATTACTCAGGTTTTTTAACAAAGTAAGAATCCTCATAAAAATATCTGGAAATTTCTTCCTAACTACTAAAAATAGAAATACTCCTATGCGCCATTTATTGCAATATTTTTTCTATTTCAGTTTTCCCTTAGCCGGTTTAGCTCCTATTTGTATTTTCACACTGCAAAGACACAGGGGCCTGGAGGCTTTTCCCTATGAATTTTATATTTTTACATTCTTCCTTGTATTTACACTATACAATCTCGATAGATGGAAAGACAGAGCTTCGGTGGATGTTTTAAATGTTCCCCTGCGTGCCATTTATTATCAGGAACATGAAAAACTTTTTTTTGTTCATATAACTCTCTCATTTACGATTCTTGCGTCCGGTCTTTTTTTCCTTCCTTTCTTTTTTGTTAAGAAACTTATCATTTCTTCGATTTTAACCCTATTGTATTTCTTATTGAGTAAAGCTTTTTTTATTCCCTCACTTATCAGGGGTTTTTTAAAACCTTTACTTTTAGGTCTGGCCTGGGGCTTAGTACTCAGTTTTTTTCCTTATTTTTACCTCGGAAAAAATCCGGATTCAGGTGGAATTCTCTTTTTTCTTTCTCGTTTCTTAATTTTCTTTATTAATGGTCTCTGGTTTGATTATAGAGATAAAGAAGGAGATAAGGTTTATAATAAACCGAATCTCAGTTTGTATATAAGTGAAAGTAAACTTGGGAATCTCTTATTAGTCAGCTCCCTTCTGGGTATCCTGATTCATTTAAGTGCAAAACTTTTTAGTGCAGAGATATTGATTCTTGGATTATATTTTTTAATCGCAGTCCTTTTTAAAATTAAGCCATTCCGGGTACTATTCAAAAAAGAAATCTTTTATGATCTGTTTTTAGATTTTCCTATTTTTCTCTTTCCCTTTTTGGAAATGCTATATATCCTGTTTCTATTATGAAGCAAATCTTTCTTCTTATAATATTCTTCCTGTCCTGTTTGAATGCACAGGACAATCCCTATAAGTCCGTTTCAGAGATACCTCTTCCAAAAGGCTATAAACGAATCGAACTTCCAAAAAAATCCTTTGGTCTTTTCTTGCGAAATTTCAAACTAAAAAAGAACTCTATGGTTTATTTATACAATGGAAAAAAGAAAAGAAGGCAGGATGTTCAATTTGCTGTACTCGATATAGACAGGGGAAATAGGGATTTACAACAATGTGCAGATGCAGTGATGCGTCTACGTGCGGAATATTTATATACAAATAAAATGTGGAATAATATTCATTTCCAATTTACCAACGGAGATACGGCGTATTATACAAAATATGCAGAAGGTTATCGCTTAAAAGTAAGAGGAAATAAAACTTACTGGATAAAAAAAGCAAAAAAAGATTATACATACAAAACCTTTCGTTCTTACATGGATGTAGTTTTTTCTTATGCCGGAACCTATTCTTTAAACCAGGAAGTTACAAGAATATCCAAGCTGAATAATATGGAAATTGGAGATATCTTCCTACAAACCGGGAATCCTTACGGTCACGCGGTTATAGTCATGGATATGGCTAAGAACACCAAAGGAGACACCATATTTCTTTTGGCACAAAGTTATATGCCGGCACAGGATATTCATATCCTGAGAAACCCTTCCTCTTCTTTAAGCCCCTGGTATAAGCTTTCTTTTAAAAAGCAATTAATAACTCCGGAATGGACCTTTCAAAAGCATGATTTAAAACGCTTTCCTTGAGGAAGAATTATGCTTTTCTACAGATAGGGTAAACAAAAACTGTTTTTTTAGAGTCCTACTCTATACAAGCAGCATTATCATGAGATTTAAACAGCCCATATTCAGGTTTTTCTTAAGCCTTGTTTTGCTCCTTTTTAGCTCTTTAAATTGCCAGAAAAAGAAAGATAATAAAGAAAAGGAATTAACTATGCTGGCCATAGCCAGTGCTCCGATTACACTTTCGGGAAATGTGAATATAACCGGCAATGTCGAAAAAGCTATAGTCGAAATCAGACTACCCGGTCCCAAAGGAGAGTGTCATCGGAATCATGCAGAAGGAGAGCTTTTAGCTAAAACTAACACTGATTCTTATGGAGCCTTTTCCGCAACTGTAAAGAAAGTCTTCCCTTATTGTATTCTGGTTTATCCCTCTACCGGTACAGCATTTAATTTTTTCCCGATGGATTCAGGCTTATCCAGGTTAAATTGGTTGGATGTAAAGAATACTTATCTTTCCGCGATAAGTGACGGTTCTTTTACGGTTGTTTCTCCGATTTCCAGGATGATGTCAGAACGTTTTCGACTTCTATTTAGTTTATATAATAATGCAGGTACAGCCTACAACCGTTCTAACTTAGAAATAGCTGAAGTATTTTTCTCCAATAATATAAACCTTGAAAGGCTGGTTCCACTGGCTGCTGCTCCGATGAACCGTAACGGAAGTATACAAAATAAACCTTATATGCTGGCCCTGTTTTCTTTAGCTTATTATGCAAAGCAACTTTCAGGAACGAATCCTTCTGAAAGCTCTTACTCCGAAAACCTTGAGAATCTCTGGAGTCTTTACTCAGAAGACCTTTCGGATGGTTCTGCGGATGGAGTAATCTTTAATGGAGATACAACTCAGAAATTAGATCTTAAAGATGCGAACGGTCAAACCTTAGATAATGGAAATTTTAAATTTGATTTAAAGCCCTATATAGATGCTTTCTTGAACATGAAAGGTCAGGGTTTCTATAAAACAAGCGATTACAGCCTTATCAAAATATGTCCGAGACCGGGTTCTACCGGAATCTGTATCCAAACCGATTGTAATTACGGAGAGGGTAAAGACCCCTACTACTCCTATCAATGGCATCTATCGAATACGGGTCAATTTGGCGGAACTCCGGGAGAAGACATTCGGGTAGAACCTGTTTGGAATGCCGGAATTAAGGGTGAAGGAGTGCTGGTTGCTGTAGTAGATGATGGGCTTCAAATCACTCATCCGGATCTATTAGAAAACGTTTCGGGTGGAAGTATTAATTTTATAAACCAGAGCGGTTTGGAGAAAAATAATCCGGATATTTATAGTCCCTCTCATGGAACAGCAATTGGTGGAGTCATTGCTGCGCGTGACAAGAATAATGTTGGTTTAAGAGGAGTTGCCCCCTGTAGTAATCTTATTGGTATGAATCTTTTACAGAACTATACCCTGGAAAATGAAGTTATAGCCATGAGTGCCAATACATCCGTAGGAGTTTCCAATAATAGTTGGGGAGCAGAAGATGGAACCGGACAACTTTCGGCGGCAAATGCAACCTGGAAAATTGCCATACAGGATGGATTAGCTTATGGCAGAGCCGGAAAAGGAACCCTGTATTTCTGGGCATCCGGTAACGGTTCTTTTCGTTCAGCAGAAGTAGATAATGCGAATTACGATGGACAGGCCAATTACTATGGAGTAATTACGGTAGGTGCCATAGGAAATAATGGAAAAAAAGCCTATTATTCAGACGAAGGTGCTAATTTATGGGTAGTTGCACCTTCCAGGGGGGCAAGTTCCGGTACGGCCAGTGCTGCGATTTATACCACAGATCTAAAAGGTACTTCCGGTTTTAATTCCGGCTCCTCCTCACCCGGTGATGCAGATTATACAGGAAACTTCGATGGAACCTCAGCAGCTGCACCGGTTGCTTCCGGCCTCGGCGCTCTACTTCTTTCAGTGAATCCTTCCTTAAGCTGGAGAGATGTGAAACTCATTCTGGCCGGAACTGCCCGTAAAAATGATTCTTCAGATTCGGCCTGGACAACCAACCAGGCGGGCTATTCTTTTAATCCTAAATACGGTTTTGGTGCTTTTGATTCCGAAAAGGCTGTAAGTCTCGCAAAAACCTGGACCAGTGTCGGAGGAAGCTCTACATTAAAAATATATCCCTCCAATTCATACCAGTCCCTGAGTCCATCTCTCGCTATACCTGACTTTGATTCTACAGGTGTAAGCAGCACTAATACAGTCTCAGGCAGTAATATTAACCATATTGAATTTATAGAAGTTATTTTCACAGCTACACATCCCGAACCCGGACAGATCGAAGTAGTTTTACAGAAAGATGGAAAAACCAGCAGCACACTTGCAAAATACCATTTCTGTTATTCTTCCGGCTCTTCCTATTATCGAATTACCTGTTCAGCCTACTCTTCCTGGGTGTTTGGAACTTCTCAATTTTTAGGAGAATCAGCTGATGGAACTTATAAGCTAACGGTAAAAGACAAAGAAAGTGGAATTACAGGAACTTTCGACTCATGGGGAATAAAAATTTATGGAAGATAATTCATGAAAAAAAAATACTTTTGCCCTCTTCTTTTCTTCTTAGTATTGACAGGTATATCGGCTAAAGATTATTACTATTATAATGGCAATCAGAAAATACCGCTCGTCATGGAAGATAAGCTTTACATAAAATTCAATACTCCTACCGCTAAACCAGTTTTAAAAAAAACCTATAACGATACCCTTATATACAAACAGGGTACAGTTGAAATTCATAAACAAGCAGTAAATACAAGTATAAACGGAGGAGAATTTCCTCAAAGCAGTTCTCCCGTCTTTCGAGATGCATCCGGTCATTTTTATGGTTTACCGGGCAATGTTCTTATATTCTTTCCAGAAGGTACAGGCGAAAAAGAAGCATTAAAATTGCTTAAAGAAAAACAATACACAGTTATAAGAAAACTTCCTCTTCGCTCAAGACTGGTTTTTGTACTGGAGTCTCCTCCGGGTATTCCTTCTCTTGAGCTTGCCGACAAACTACAGGAAGAAAGAAATCCATTTCAAGCACTACCCAATTGGTGGATTTCGAGAAACATCAGATAGTTTTAAGGATTGAATTAAAATCAGGTAAAACAATGGATAATAAAGAAAAAAAAGTAGAAGTTATTAAATCAGCTACAATTAGATTCACCGGAGACTCCGGTGATGGAATGCAATTAACCGGTAGCCAGTTTACCTCTACCAGTGCTATCGTAGGAAATGACCTGGCAACTTTTCCGGATTTTCCGGCAGAAATTCGAGCACCTGCGGGTACGGTTCCCGGAGTATCCGGATTTCAGTTGAACTTTTCCTCTGAAAAGATTCACACACCGGGTGACTCACCGGATGTTCTAATTGCAATGAATCCCGCTGCCCTAAAAGCCAACATTGCAGATTTAAAAACAAATGGAATCTTAATTGTGAATACGGATTCGTTTACAGACAAAGATCTGGAAAAAGCAGGTTATAAAGAATCCCCCATCACAACCGACCTAAAAAACAAATACCAGGTTATAGAAGTTCAGATTTCCAAGTTAACAGGAATTGCTCTTGAAGAAAAAAACCTTTCTTCCAAGGAAATTGACAGAACCAAGAATATGTTTGCTCTCGGTATGACCTACTGGATGTTTTCAAGACCTTTAGATCCAACCATAAAATGGATCGAAGACAAATTTAAAGGAAAAGAAGATATTATTGAAGCCAACATAATTGTATTAAAAAAAGGTTTTCATTATGCTGAGACTGCTGAAATCTTCATTTCTCAGTATCAAATTCCCGGAGCTAAATTAGAACCCGGAACTTATAGAAACATTACCGGCAACTCGGCTATTGTGCTCGGTCTTGTTACAGCGTCCTATAAAACCCATTTACCACTATTCCTGGGTAGCTATCCGATTACACCCGCTTCGGATATTTTACACGACCTTTCAAAATACAAGAATTACCATATCTATACATTTCAGGCTGAAGATGAAATTGCTGCTGTTTCGGCTGCAATTGGTTCTGCCTATGCCGGTGGACTCGCCGTTACCTCAACCTCAGGTCCCGGGGTATGTCTCAAATCAGAAGCCATCAACCTGGCCATCATGGCAGAGCTTCCGATTGTAATTGTTAATATACAGAGAGGAGGTCCTTCTACAGGTCTTCCAACCAAAACAGAACAATCTGATCTTCTGCAGGTTCTTTATGGAAGAAACGGGGAAAGTCCGTTAGTTGTTATCTCGGCTTCTACTCCAACTGATTGTTTTGATGTTTCTCTGGAATCGGTTCGCTTAGCCCTGAAGTATATGACACCGGTTTTCTTGCTTTCTGATGGATATATCGCCAACGGTGCCGAACCCTGGAGAATTCCTAATACAGACGAATTACCCGAAATAACCCATAACCAGATTACAAGCTTCCCTGAACCCAAGTTTAGACCTTTTGCCCGAAATGAAGAAACTCTGGGCAGGCACTGGGCCATCCCCGGAACGCCCGGACTGGAACACCGAATCGGCGGTCTGGAAAAAGATTACCATACAGGTAACGTCAGCTACGATCCCAATAACCATGAAAAAATGGTTCATACTCGTGCAGAGAAAATTGCCGGTATAGCCAATGACATTCCGGATCAGGAAGTTTACGGAGAGAAAAAAGGAAAACTCTTAGTAGTAGGCTGGGGTTCAACTTTTGGTGCCATCCGCAGTGCTGTTGAGAATTTTAATGAGAAAAATCCGGACAAAAAAGTATCCCATGCTCATGTTCGATACTTAAACCCATTTCCAAAGAACTTCAAATCTCTCCTGGAATCTTTCGATACGATACTTGTTCCGGAACTTAACCTCGGACAGTTATCTTTTATTATCCAGGGAAATTTTGGAATCAAGGTAGAAAAACTAAACAAGGTAAAAGGAAGACCCTTTACTATCCAGGAAGTTCAACAAAAAATTGAGGAGTTAATTCAATGACTATCGCACTGACTAAAAAAGATTTTGCTTCAGACCAGGACGTTAGATGGTGCCCGGGTTGCGGAGATTACGGAATTCTATCAGCCATTCAAAAAACTATGCCGGAACTCGGAATCCCGAAAGAAAAAGTTGTTTTTATCTCCGGGATTGGCTGCTCTTCTCGCTTCCCTTACTACATGAATACCTATGGTTTTCACACAATTCATGGTAGGGCACCTTCCTTCGCTACCGGTGTAAAAATCACAAACCCCGAACTCAGTGTCTGGGTAATTACAGGTGATGGAGACGGTCTGTCTATTGGTGGTAACCATTTGATTCACTCGATTCGTAGAAACCTTGATATTAATATCATCCTTTTCAATAATGAGATTTATGGTTTAACCAAGGGCCAGTATTCCCCTACCAGTGAAAGAGGAACCGTTTCAAAATCCAGCCCGTATGGTAGTCTTGAGGCTCCCTTCAAACCTATTTCCATTGCTCTCGGAGCAGAAGCCAGTTTTGTAGCCAGAACTCATGATAAAAACCAGAAACACATGTCTGATATTTTCCTGAGGGCTGCCCAGCACAAAGGAACCTCTTTTGTAGAAGTACTCCAGAACTGTGTGATTTTCAATGATGGTATTCATGATCCGGTTTACGGTAGAGAAGTAAGAGAAGATAATACTATTACATTAGAGCACGGAAAACCCATGATCTTTGGTAAAAATAATGATAAAGGTATTTCTCTGGATGGTTCCAAGGCCAGTATTGTGGATATAACAAAAGAAGGATTGGATGCTGTTTCGATTCATGACGAAAATCGTGAAAATCCGGATCATGCTTTTGTTCTTTCCCGGATGATGCAGCCCCACTACCCGGTTCCGATGGGAGTATTCCGAGATGTAGAAAGACCTACCTATGAAACACAGCTTCATGCACAGGTAAACCAAGTAGAGAGGGAAAAAGGAGAAGGAGATTTGAAAAAATTACTCTTCTCTGATGAAACCTGGGAAGTCAAATAAGGTATGAAAAAACTGATAAATAGTATCGTGATTCTTTGCCTCTGTCTTGCTTTTGGTTCTATGGCTTTTGGAGAAGCAAAAAAGAAGAAAAAGACTTATCTTGGCGGACAAAAAGGTGTATTTTTTAAAAAATACGATCTGAATAATGATGGAAAAATTTCCAAACAGGAATATCTAAGCGTCTTCAACTCTATGGATCTGGATAAAGATGGAAACCTGGATTTCTATGAAATCGATCAGTACTATAAAAAAATGCAGAAAGAACTTTACGATAAAAAGTGATACTTTTTTCGAGGGTAGTAATCCCTGCCCTCGAATGTTCTCCTCTCTTTAAGTATATTCTACTTCAGAAATAACAATTAACTTATCAACCTCAGTAAAGGTAATTCGCTCTGATTTAGGAGGGTTTACAACAACACCACATCTTTTATCTTTATATTCTTCCTCCGAGTTTTTCTTGTAACCTATCAACAGATCGGATTGTTGATTCACAAGATTCGATACTTCATAAATAGAATATTCCTTCCCAATTTCTAAAAAATCCTTTGCCGGTTTTAAATAAATCTCAGAACCTTTTTCATCAAACAAAACTTCATATACCTGCTTCAAATAAGGATTCTGAGAAAACTGTGCCAGAAGCCGACTATCAATTTTATCTATAATGATAAAGTCATCTAAATCGGAAGGTCGGGCAAGTTTTTCGTTTTTATTATTAAGCATTTCGGTAACAATCGGGATCGGATGATTTCTATTTTTGAGAATATCTCGTATATATAACCAGAGAATAATAACGTAGGCATCTGCATCATCCACAGAAGGCATATCGTAAGTAAGTAATATTACATAATGATACTCTTCAAAGGGTATATTTTCTAAGTCCTCTCTTGATTCTGTATCCAAATACTCAACCGATACAGATGATCTCATATTTTTAGAAAGCTTAGTTTGTTCATATTGGAATTTTTCTTTATCAACATAAATAGAAATTTTAGAGCCTCTTCGAACATAAGAATCCAACTCATTTATTATCGAATAAACCAATCGATTGGCTCCGATAATTAAAACATTCTCAGTTTCACGTTTTACACTGCTCTTTTGGACTTTGGAAAGATCCATTGTTCGATTTAAATCACGTAAATCATACATGAAACCCATGGAACTTTCCGCAAGAGCAATAATTTCATCACCCGGTTCTAAAACTGTATTAGTATACGAAGGATTTACTAATACTTCTCCCCCTGCTCTACGTATTCCTATAACAGAAGCATTTTCAAAAAAGTTAATTATATCACCAAATCTTTTTCCTTCAAGATCCGTGATTTTCTTAGAATAGATTTCATTTCCCTCAAAAGAAAGAATTTCATCATAGACAACTGAAAGTCCTGCCTGCCTACAAGTTTGCGCTATGAGTCGGGAAATCACATCATCAACCAGTACGCTATATACCTGTTTTTTACTGACCAATTGTACAATTGAATCATTTTTTATATTATACAGCGGAATAGCTATTGGGGGAAGTTTTTCATATTTACCAAAATTATTAACCACCACAATTAAAGCTTTGATAATACTTGCATCAGATTCCGTCCCGTTTCCATTGATAATAATAACAGAAGAAGCCCTGGTAATATTCACCATTTCCAGATCTCGTTTCTCGGTCGCAAGTCCTGTTCTGAAATGAAAGGTAATGTTTTTATGATGTAAGTGATTCATTTTAAAAAATTCTTTCATATCATATTTTTTTCTATCTGCAAGGATACAGATAACTGTATTTCGATTATCTTTATTCGCTTCAATTAATTCACTTATAAGATAGATCAGTTTATCTGACCAGCCAAGGATAACTATATGATCTTCATGGTGAATATAGTCTTTACCTCTGGCATCTACTTCTTTTATATTTTCTAATTCTGATACGATAACCCCAATAAGTAAGTTTAGAATGATCATACTTCCAAGTACAATGAAGCTAATATAATAAATAGAAGCAAAAACAGTATTTTTCTTGGCAATCTGAATTGCTAATAAATCAGGCCATCCTTCTCCTGTTATTGTCTGAAATAGGGTTAGTATGGAAAGTCCCAATGTAGAATAATGCTCAGGATCTGTATCATTAAATTGAAATACACCTATAACACCATATACATAAAATAAAAGCATAATCAATAAAGCCACATAACCCATGGAAGGTAAGCTGTGAATTAAGGTAGAAACCAGAAGTTGCAAGGGTTTTAATATGGATATTAAACGAAATACCCTGAAAACCCTGGCAAGCCTCAATATTCTTAAAATAATGATCGTTTCAACATTTACAGAGCTATTCAGAAGGTAAGGAAGGATACTTAAAATAACAATACTGAAATCAAAAATATTCCAGGAGTCTTTGAAGTAATCCAAAGGTTTGGGGGAATAAACATAAAGTTTAAAGAAAAACTCAAAAATAAAAATGAATAAAACAACAAGATCTGAGTAATAGAAAAATGTATGATAGGTTTTTGCCAGATCTTGATCGGTTTCAATTCCTATTATAACAGCCGAAAGTGTAATGATAATCAGGATGAAATTATCAAAAAAATTGGATTCCTTCCGTTTTATCCTTTCAAAAAGAGAAATTATTTTCTGATTCATATATTTACTTTTACCTTAAACCCTCTCCCGGTTTTCCTTGATTTCTTCCAATTACCTTCTCAATACCCCTTGCGTCAATTCAATAAAGAGAGAAAGTAATATATCTATTTAAATCAGTTGACTGAAAATAGCTCATTTGAATACTTACAAGCAAAGGTTCATATAATGTTAATCGGGGAACTTCTGGTCTACAGCTCAGCTATAACACAGGAACAGTTGGATGATGCTCTTTTTATCCAGAAGAGAAAAAGAAAATCTACTCCTTTGGGGCAGATTCTTATCCAGGAAGGTTTTATTGATTCTCAACTACTGGAAGAATTCTTAAATAAACAATCTGAATTGACAGATGAATACCTTGAGCATGTTATTAAAGAGGAAGATAGCAAAAAGGATTCTAAAGAATACCTCATTGAATTAGATCTAAGAAAAGAGATAATTATTCCCAAAGTCAGAGATAAATATAGAAGACTGAGCCTTTCCACCGGAATTCCAATTATTGATCTGCAACATATCTGGCTTGTTACTTTAATTTATCACTCTGAAACCTACTACCGAAATACCGGTAAAAAAAAGAATCTGGATCTGGCTGTTGACGTTATCAGTGAGTGCCTCACCTATTCACTCAGGCATTTTACAGTAGAGGAAGAATTAGTAAAAATTCTCGATCATAATATAGCCTCTCACCTTGAAGAACATAAAAAATTTAAGCTTTCCATTGTAGCCAAGAAAAACTATCTGAACTCTGCCTTTAATGAAAATATCAGGATTGAGAAGCTACTTTCAGAAACATTTGATTTCCTAAGAGAATGGTATTTAACCCACATTGCAGTAGTAGATAGAGATTATGCAATACAATTTGAGAAAAAGAAAGAACACAAAATTCCTATCATAGAAAAATGGGCCAAACAACTTCAAGAAAAAGGACTTTTAAAAGTAACTCACCTGCAAAAGGATATATACGAATCCGTTACCGGGAAAAAACTCAAGTTAATTTGATGCTTCTTTACTAATATTCCAATATTATTCAATCTCGAATACAATCGGTGGCCGAAACCAGGTAAGGCACATATCTTTTTAAGAAAGCAAGCGAGCCACAGAAGACTCGCCTGTAATTAAGAAACACTCCCGACAATAGTTAAGATCCCTATTTTATTAATTACGGTTTACAGCATTCAGGTCTTCAAAAGCAACCTGTAACCTTTTCACCATGGCTTCCTGCCCTTTTCTTAACCAGACTCTCGGGTCGTAGTATTTTTTATTCGGACTATCCGCACCTTCCGGATTTCCAAGTTGACCCTGGAGATAAGCTTCTTTGTCTTTGTAATATTTTAAAATACCTTCCCAGGTAGCCCATTGGGTATCTGTATCGATATTCATTTTGACTACTCCATAAGAAATAGCTTCCCGAATTTCTTCTCTACTGGAACCAGAACCACCGTGGAAGACAAATGTAACAGGATTCGAATCCTTTAATTTATGCTTATCTGTGATATAGTCCTGGGCTTTTTTTAGAATACTCGGAGTCAACTTAACATTACCCGGTTTATAAACCCCGTGAACGTTTCCAAAAGCAGCAGCTATAGAAAAATTTGGGCTTATTTTTAAAAGCTCAGTATAGGCATAATCGATTTCTTCCGGTTTGGAATACAGATCTTCCTGCGAACGACCTGAATTATCGACTCCATCTTCTTCACCACCTGTAATTCCTAATTCAATTTCCAGGAACATTCCCATTTTGCTCATACGACTCAGGTACTTTTTGGAAATTTCAAGATTCTCTGTAATTGGCTCTTCGGAAAGATCAAGCATATGAGAAGAAAAAAGTGGCTTGCCATTTTTCTTATAGAACTCTTCTCCTGCATCCAGTAAACCATCGATCCAGGGCAATAGTTTTTTAGCACAGTGGTCCGTATGAACCACAACAGGTACACCATATTTTTCTGCTACCAGATGGATATGCTGAGCACCAGAAATAGACCCAATGATAGCTGCTTCTTCTCCAACTGCAGGTATATTTTTACCTGCAAAAAATTTTCCTCCACCATTGGAAAATTGAACAATAACCGGTGATTTTGCTTCTCTGGCTGCCTCAAGAACCGCGTTTACACTATCTGTACCCACACAATTCACGGCAGGAATTGCAAAACCTTCTGATTTACAAATTGAAATCAGGGTTTTTAAATCTTCTCCATGAACAACACCCGGCTTAATTTTATCTAATACTTTATTTCCCATACTTCCATCTCTTTTCTGTATATGGATTTTTACCAATTAGTTTTTTTTTGTACGGAAATGATTTATGTTAATTTTTTAATTTTCTACAGGAAATTCCTGGGGGGGACCCACTTCTTCTTCAGTTCCGGGTTTTTCATCTGATTTATCCGGTTGCTTATTTTCATCGGTTTTTTCTTTCTTGGGATCTTCATCCGGTTGGGTAGAAATAGGCTTCTTTGTATCTTTTTTATAGTTAGAACGAATACTGTATTTAACTGTAAGGGATTCAGGAATAATCTCAATTATATCTACATTTTTCAAATCTGCACTGATTTTATTCACTTTTACTTTTTCTATAGATTCGCCGGCAGGCTTGATTTCTAAGGTTTCCGGGTCTATAGTATTTAAACAGGGAACAGTAGCCCGTATTCCCTGCATAATTTGAAAGCTATTGAGGTTACTCGGAGAATAGAATTTTATAGAAATTTTCTTTTTGGAAAGTTCTGCTTCCAGACCTTTTTTCAAACCTTCGCAACGAACCGGAACTCCTACCACCATTTGTTCAGAAAGATCGGAAGACGTTTTAACGATTTTTACTTTTACGTTTACTTCCCTCGCTTTGCTTAAAAGTTTTAAATTTCCCGGAAGTCCATTGATTCGAAATTTTCGGGTAAAGGTTTCTCTTTTATCTTCAAGATTTATCTTCCCGGCAATATAACGATTCCACTTATCAATAGTTTTTTTAGGGCCGGAAATGGTAAGGGTAGACGGACTGACCTGATGAGAAGTTTTCATATAATTGGGTGGTGGTTCTTTTTCAAATCCTACTTCTATTGGAATGGTTCTGGATTCCAGGGTATCTACTACTACTTTTATTGGGCCTTCCAGTAGCTTTACTCGAATTCCTTTGGGTGGTAGACCTTCCACCTTCTTCACTTCTATTTCATTGGTGCCAGGTGAAAGTTCATCTTCATTAATGTCAATATGCAAGTCCTGCAGGTGAAGATTGATGATTTCTTTATGCCCCTCCAATTTTACATTATAAACCTGTTTGTTTTTATCTGAGTAAAACAGATTTTTCCCGAGCTTCGGATAACGAATGGGAATGTAATGCTCTCTTGTGGTAATCTTAGAACTTTGCAAATTTAAATATAGCAAAATTGCCAGGCCAAAAGAGAGTATTTTTGCCTGCCAGTTTTCAAAAATCCAGCGAAGAATCATCCTTCTCCCTCCTGCTCTTTCCCGGTACTATTCTTTTCCTGCTTAAGGGTTTCTCCGTGTAAAAGTTGAAGAAGTAAGGACTTTAACTCAAAAGGTTTTACCGGGTGAATCATCTCACCATCGTGACAAACGGATATCTCTCCCGTTTCTTCTGAGGTAACCAGAACTACCGAATCGGTCTCTTCTGCAATTCCGAGAGCAGAACGGTGTCTGGCACCCAGAGTTGAACTTCCGAGACTATTACTCATGGGTAAATAGGAAGAAGCAGATGCGATTCGGTTTTGCTGAATAATCATAGCTCCATCATGAAGAGCCGAATTTTTTTTAAACACAGTCAGGATAAGACTTTTAGATATAATGGCATCCAGCTGTACCGATTGCTCCACAATATGTTTTAAGCTTACATCTTTTTCAAAAACGATTAAAGCTCCCGTTTTGGAGCGAGACATCATCGTTGCTGCTTCAACCACTTCATCTATTTCATAGTTTAATTTCAGGCGAAAAAATTTAAAAAAACGAATGCGAGAAAACTCGGAGAAAATCCTTCTGAGTTCAGGCTGAAGAACAATTACAATCACAAAAATAATAGATGGGCTGACTACTTGTATCACCCATTCTAAAAGTTCCAACTGTAAAGTTCGGGCAGAAAAACCCAGAAGCCAGAATACCCCTATGCCTATAAGAATCCCCTTGGAACGCCTGAGAATCATATAGGCTGAGTATATGATAATACTGACTACAAAAATATCTAAGAATATCAGGTGTAGATTCTTATTGTAGTCCAGAAATAAGAATGTTTTTAAGAATTGAAAAAGCTTAAATTCCGAGAACATCAAACATATCAAACAAACCCGGTTTTTGGTTTACAACAAACTCAGCAGCTTTCACTGCTCCTACCGCAAATGTTTTTCTATCCTGAGCGCTATGTTTGATTTCAATCCTCTCTTCCGGTGAAAAGAAATGAACCGTATGATCTCCCACAACTTCTCCCGCTCTCATCGAGTGAATAGCAATTTCTTCGGATTCCCTTTCCGAGTAATTATCCCCATGTCGACCATAAATCACATTTTTTTCTGTTCTATTCAGGGTTTTCAGCATAATATCTTTTAATTTTTGTGCAGTTCCCGATGGAGAATCTTTTTTATGCCTGTGATGAATGTCTAAAACTTCTATATCATAATTCTCTTTTAATACACCGGAAGCCAGCTCCACCAGTTTAAAAAGCAGGTTGACTCCTACAGACATATTCGGAGATTGCACAATCGGAATTTTTTCGGAAGCTTCCCTGATTTTCTGGATTAAGGCTTCCGAAAGTCCTGTTACACCTATTACCAGGGGTTTGTTTAATTGTAAACAGGCATAGAGAACAGCTTCCGTGCTGGCTACCGAACTAAAATCAATTACAGCATCGGCTGTTTCAAGCCCTTTAAGCAAATCATCTGTAATCGGAACCTGGTTAGCCTTAATGCCTGCATTAAGACCGCTATCCACTCCAAAAAGTATAGAATCTTTTCTTTCAAGCGCTGCTGATAGTTCACTTCTCTGAGATTGAGATAAAACGGTCGTAATGGCTTTTCCCATCCGACCTGCAGAACCAATAAGAGCAATTTTTATTTTTTTACTCAAAGCCTTTATCCCTCAAACGAAAGATTTCTTTTTTTAACTCGGAAGCTTCCGTAGAATCGGAAAGAGAAGTAAGGGGTAATCTGAGGTTATTTTCGCAATAACCCAGCCAGCTCATGACCGCTTTTATCGGGATAGGATTGGTTTCACAAAATGCCAGACTGAATACTTTAAATAGTTCGTAATAAATTTCTCTGGCTTCTGAATATTTTCCATCAAGAGCATATTTTGTCATTTTAGCTATGCTGGAAGGAAAAGCATTGGAAACAACGGATACAATTCCTTTGCCACCTACGGACAACAGAGGAAGCGTAAGACTATCATCACCTGAAAGAACTGTCATACTATCCCCTACTAAGGAAATGACCTCTGCCATCTGTTGCAGGTTTCCACTGGCCTCTTTTACCGAACGGATATTCTTCTCTTTAGAAAGCTTTAAAATGGTAGCCGGAAGAAGATTTACTCCGGTTCTTCCCGGAATATTATAAAGCATGACGGGAACTGAAGATACTTCAGCAACCTGCTTGAAATGTTCATACAGTCCTTTTTGACCGGGTTTGTTATAATATGGATTCACGGATAAAACTCCATCTACCCCGTCTTTACAGGCCCTTTCTGTCAGTCGAATGGCCTCGCGGGTAGAATTGGAACCGGTTCCTGCTATAATAAGCTTACGCTTATTTACATATTCTACAGTTTTACGGATGAATTCCTCGTGTTCCTCATGGCTGAGAGTTGGAGATTCTCCGGTGGTTCCGCAGGGAACAATGCCCGTAACGTCTGATTTTATCTGTATATCCAAAATTTTAAAATAGCTGTCATAGTCTATTTTATCATTCTTAAAAGGAGTAACAATCGCTGTAAATACACCCTGAAACATAGAAAAACTTTTTCACCAAGCCTTTATTTGGCAATAAAAAACTTGCCATACAGGCTTAAGCCGGGAAGAAAAGTAAAAGGTTATGTTACTCTTATTCCTCGTCGTTTGTTTTTTAACCAGTCTTGTTGTTCAATATTTCTATATTAAAAGCGAAACCTTCCATATTTTAGATATATCCAATCACAGAAGTATGCACAAGGGTGCTGTTAAAAAATCAGCCGGTGTTTTCTTCATCTTAATCGCTTTCTTCTTTTCCGGTATATATTTTCCTATATTTTCAGAGATAAAACCCATATATTTTTTAATCACCATTGGAACTTTATTTTTAATGATTCTGGGACTTTTGGATGATATATACCATTTATCATCCTTATCTAAAATGTTTCTCGAAATTCTCTTTTTTTTTCCGGGTGTTTACTTTTTTCTCCCTTCTTATACTTTGCTGGGTTTTGAACCGGAACTACCGAGATTTTTGATAAGCTTTCTGGCTACTCTCTACATCATCTTTGTGATCAACCTATGTAATTTCATGGATGGATTGGATCTATATCTCAGTTTGAATTTTCTCTCACTTGTTATAGTGGTTTTTCTTTTGAATAAAAGTATAACTTTCGAAGGTACGATTTTACTTTTTGTATTATTTTCCCTTGTCGGATTTATGCTGTTTAATCGACCAAAAGCCAGAGTATTTATGGGAGATGCAGGTTCTCTCGCTCTCGGCTTTTTAATGGCTATGAGTCCTGTTTTTATTATGAATAGTAAGAATAGTTTTGAACCCGGACTCTCGTTCTTCTTACTTCCCGTGTTCTGGGTGGATGGAATGGTAACTATCTTAAAAAGACTTATTCGCAAAGAAAATATATTGAAAGCTCACAGAGAACACTTATACCAGAGAATCACTCTCAAGGCCTGGAAACCGGTTTATACAACTATTATTTTTAGTTTAATGAATCTGCTGGCTTATTTTGTATATATAATACTTCAAGCCTCGGATTCCTTCGTTGTTTCATTTATTATCTGTCTTTTATTATATTTAGGATTATACATGTTTTTAGAGTTTTACCTCCGTCGAAAGACATCAAAGACCTGAGCTATAAGAAAAATAAATGTTTTAGTTACCCGGAATTATTTTCTTCTGTAGTAAAAAGTTCTTCCAGATCTCTGCAAATTTTTGATGACCGAGATTGCTCAGATGCGTTTTATCCGGTAAGAAATACTCTTTTTTCCCAACAAAAGCTGAAGTAAAATCCGGCCCTTTCCAGAAGAAGGAATCTTCTTCGGGTAATTTCGTGCGAATTTGCTCTACCGCAGGAAAACGATTTTCGTTTTTAAGCTGAGGATAATTTGCGAGAATGATTTTTGCGGAAGGCAGGTCCTCTTTCATTTTCATTAAGATTTTTCTTAGTCTTAAGCCGATTTCCTTTGCATATTTTTCATTTATTTCACTCTTATCCAAGTGCGAAAAATAATTTCTATCGTTTCCACCCAAAAGAAAAAGAACTACATCAATGACTTTTCTATTGTCATAGATATTTTTTTTATACAAGACTCCCTCCGGTCTCCAGTGAATCGTATTGGCTCCATTCATTCCTGCGTTTATTACGGAAGTATTTTCTATGGTTCTCTCCAATAGTTCCGGAAAAGTATTTGATTTGTCCGGTGCGAGTCCGGCCGTAATAGAATCTCCCATAGCCAAAATAATCATTTTATTATATTTACAGTATATTCTAATATCTTCATATAATATTGGATAAAAACCTTCATTATCCCAGAGCATATATTGCTTTTTGATAGTGGGCTTCGAAGGACAGTCATCAAGGCTTTCAGGAAAAGGTTTGTAATTAATTTTTTCTTTTACTTGATCATAAGATATTCGAATTAGATTATATAATAAAGCTAATCCTTTTCTGGATTCGTTTTCTTCCTTCTTTTTTCTCTGTAGGTGTCTAAAATACGATACAGATAATATAACAACAGATAGAAATGTTAGAAAATAGATAAATTTTTTATTCATGACTGGACAATTATTGAATGAGGGACTATCTGTAAATCAGAATATAGTTCCACTTTGAATTTCTTTAGGTATTACCCTAACTATAGCCCTACTACGTCCTAAATATAGTCTACCCCACAAAAAATAAAAACTTGACCAAAAAAAATAGTGGAAAATAAAATGGAATCAGAGTAATAATTTCGTCTAATTAATTTAATTTTCTTTACCGGCCAATTCTGGTTCCGAAGATTCTATCTACACTTCTCAATTTGCCCGGCCCTGAAGGACCGGCCTGAGGTCGGTCTAATGGCTTACCCATTGTCCTTTAAAAATTGTCCTTTTCTCCATTTTCCTTGAAAGATTATCTTTCTTATCTTTATGAAAGAAGCCGCTGTAGGTTTCCCCGCCGGGGTAGCTGTAGGTGCCGAAGCCCTGCTTTTTTCCTTTGTGCCAGCTACCTTCGTAGCGATTGCCCTTAGCATCGGCAAACGTGCCAAATCCGTGCTGTAGCCCGTCTTTGAATTCACCTGTATAGCGAAGTCCTTTGGTGAATTCTAAAATCCCCCTGCCGTTCTTGCAGTCACCCTGCACGCAGTTCCTCTTCGGGTTTTGCAGCACTACCGCGAGGATAAATATGGCTCCCAATAGAAGGGAGAAGATAAGGTTTAGCTTATGGAATCGTTTTTTCATGTTTTAAACACCATCCCGGCACTGAGGGCTTCGATATAATCTAACATTCAATGTCGAAAAAACAATTCTCCAATAATTGAACTCGATTCAATTATAAGTCTATATTCATTACCTTTCACCAATGGCGTAGCTTTACCACACATCGTAAAATGGTTGAAACAGGAATTCCATCGTTCATTTTCATGCGTAAAATACCTTAAACACTCTTGATTACAGTAATCTAAATTCTTTATCCCATATTTTATATCTCCGGATTTATTAGTTTTAATTTGATTTGCTTGCCACATCAAAAAACCAGTAGTCCAATCTATCAATGTTATGCTTTGAATAGTAAGATTACTTAGTGACCTATCTGATAATTTTAACTTAAAATACCGATTACCATTACTTTCATGTGAGCTAATTTGTAAAAACAATGGTTTTTCTACTTGTGCTGACTGTTCTGTGTGTATACAGAAATCGATAAAAAGAATACAAAAAATAATAATTATTTTTACACGCATATTATAGGGACTCCATAATGTTAATGAACGAATGTAAAATCAGGAAAATTCCCGCTTAGAATATATTTCCTACCTTTTACTAATTTCTTAGGCTTGATACACTCTCTATTATAATAATTAAAAGTTACATCTGTAAACTTAACTTCCTGATGCATACAATATCTGTAATTAAGTTTACCATAATATAATATTCCCCGATTAGTTAATTTTAAACCAGTAGAATGCCACATCTTCTCTTTAGTTATAGCATCTTCCATATCAACATCAACATTAGCTTTAGAAGTATATGGTTCCATTGAACCACTATGATAAAAAATAAATACCCTGAAGTCATCTTTGATTTCACTTCTAATAACCACAGAATCCTTTTCTATAAAGTTAAACATATTGCTTCTGCATTGAGCTACTGCAATACAACTAAATATTAAACAGTATTGAATTAATCGAAACAATTTCACTTCCTTGTCCTTAATCTGCCATTTTCTACGAAGATATATTTACTGTTAATTACCTTTTTTTGCATTAATTCGTTACCTATATATCCTGCTACATCAGCATATAGATCTAATGTAGCTTTTGCATTATTGTTGCTATCTGGAAGTTTCCTACCGAATAAATCCTCACCGTAAAGCTTATCACTGATTAATCTTTCATTCATCGTCTTATTGATAAAATTGCTCTCACTCGATAAAGGTTTTAACACTAATCCATATTTATCTGCTTTGAAATATGCAGTGCCTTCGTCATTCGATATATATGCCTTTTTTCCTAATTTTTCCTCTTCATCTCTCCTTTTATTCATATACTCTATTCCTTTTGAATATCCATATTTTTCTCTAAATAACTTTAGCTGTGCAATATGTCCTAATTCATGAGCAATACTCATTAACCCACTTTTTCCTGTTAAACCTGATGCTTTTATATTGAACTGGTCAATACCTCCGGGTAAATTGTTTGACTCATTGAAAAGCTCAGCACCATTATTTGCATATATGATATTCTCACTATTTAACAAATCTACAAAAGCTATAGAACTTTTTCCATAAAATTTATTTCTAATTATTTCATATAACGTATTGTTATTATTCTTTATCCTTATTTCATCCAAGTCAACCAATCCTTCAAATTGTTTTTGAAGAACATTTTTAATAAAAGGTGTTAATGGAACTTCATCTCTTCCTTCTTCTTTCCATCTTTCAAACATAGTTAGGCTGTGTCCTAACTCTTTTGCTTCAAGCTGATCTTTTAAATCTTTTAGTTTATCCTTTTCTTCTTTACTTAAGTTTTCTTTTGATTGTAAATCACTTATTTGCTTATTTTTATTAAGATAGTCATTTTCTGC
Organism: Leptospiraceae bacterium; assembly: GCA_024233835.1. Taxonomy (NCBI): domain Bacteria; kingdom Pseudomonadati; phylum Spirochaetota; class Leptospiria; order Leptospirales; family Leptospiraceae; species Leptospiraceae bacterium. Next base: position 16,769 of record JACKPC010000008.1, on the reverse strand, counting down.
TTCCGTTAAAGGCATTTGATACTTTAATTTTGCATCAATTTCCGCTTTTATTCCTTTAAAATCACCCTTTGCCGTGATGTCTTCCTCTATTAAATTGTTATCCGTTTTAAAACCTTTACCACTAAATAGGTTATTAACTCGTTCTCCAATTCCTTCAAAAAAAGTTGTTTCTGGGTTATATGACAAATTCTCTTTATCATAATTATGCACCAGCACCGCGTTTTCTGTCACGAAGTAGGTGTGGTTATCTTCCACCTCGAAGTTGTAAACCAGCTCATCTCTGTATTCCTGCTCCACAGACAGTATCTCCATAGAGTTACCATCCGCATACTTCGACGCGCTTCGCTTGCTCAGTAACCGGATGTAAGCTATCCCGTTATAGCCTCTTTCCACACTGCCTTTGACTGATGATTTAAACCACCAGTCACGAGGAAAGGGTGGTTCCATGTGGTTTCGACTATCTTTCCATTAGCATAGGTGAGCTTAAAGATGGTCTTCACCTCGTTACGGAAAAGCTGTGTCACGGGCTTGTATTCTATTTCCCCGGTTTTTTCGTTATAGGACAGCACTAAATCCCCAATTTGCCCGGTCCTGAAGGACCGGTCTGCGTTTTTCACATTTTCCATTCTTCATTATCGATTGTCAATTACGAACCACCCTGCACGCAGTTTCCCTTCGGGTTTTGTAGCACTACTGCGAGGATAAATATGGCTCCAAAAAGGAGAAAGAAGATAAGGATTAGCTTATGGAATCGTTTTTTCATGTTTTATATTTTCCCCGAGCCTGATGGTTTTTCACACTGCCTCTGACCGATGGTTCAAACCACCGGTCAGGAGAACAGTCCATTACCTAAAAATAATCTCCCCATTCCCAGAAGAAAAATATCTTACGGAGGATGTGACGATTTTGGATTTCTTTTTCTTTTAAATCTTTTCGGAATAACTCTTTCATATTGAGTGTCATACGAACCCGTTCTCCATTGACCAATCGCCCAACAACAATTGTATCAATGTTTTGAAATGCAGTAAAAAGAAATAGAGCTAAGGTGTCTATAAGGGGCACGTGTTCCGCATACTGTTTTCTAGTCATATCATCTTCAAGTCTATTTTGTATATAAGGATTACATTCATCAATCCAGTATATCCAGTCACCGGCTTGAAGTAAAAATCTATGAGATTCCGGAACCTGGTTTATTATCCAATAATAGGGTTCTTTCTGTGAATTATAGTTTAAGCCATTAGATCCTCCCATCCCCCATTTATAAAATGCATCGTGGTAGTGTGCATGTTTATTTATCTTCATTTTAATAAAACACTGCTCTATTTTAAAACACATATTATAAGCAGGATTAGAATAATTACATTTCTTCTCATCTGATAATATATATGTGTAAGATAAAAGATATATAAAAAAACTCATTAATAACTTAATCTGCATGTTTTACTTCCTTTACTTTTTAAATATTCACAAACGGTTGGAAACGGTAGCTTCATTTGCAATTCTTCTTTCTTTGCTGGTCTATAAGTATCAACTTTTATGCCATTAATAATTTTTGTTTCTTTTACATACAATTCATCTTTTGTATTTTCCACTTTCACTTCCTCAAGGGTGAGCGAGTTTCCAAATGTTTGTTTTTCCTTATCTACTACTCTAAAAAAAGTGTTTTGCTGTTGATTTGCTTTACTTGCACCCATGGCATTTAGTATTGCATGTGCTGTTTCATGATAAAGTAGTGTGTCTAAACTATAATTCCCAGTAGTTGGTTCACCTTTTTTATGAAAGATACCATTGCTGTCTGTTGTATCCTCTGTATAGTAAAGATTCATTGTATCATTTACACTTTGTGGGTCTAATTTTATTAATGTGCTTGTACCAGATCCATCTATCGCAGCTTTCTCGTCATACGGTCTGGCTGTTGTTTCTGATGGTCTGCTCATTGCTTTTCCTCTATCAATATAAAGACTTGAATGAGTTCCGTAACTTAGAGATATAGTCTTTTTCGAAGAAACCTCTTTAAGCTTTAATAACATTTTATTTCCTGGATCATTCTTGTCGTATCCTTCTTGTGTTTCAATCTTCATTTCTCCTGTATTTGAATCAATCGATACTTTAACTTTTCCATCTTTTGAAAACGCAGAGTAAGCGTCCTGAATTTTTTTATACTCTTCTTCTGAACGATTTTCAATAAATACTCCAGTTTTATCATCTTGCGGTAAGGGAAAGAAACTTTTCCCTATATAATCATCAAGTTTTTTTATTGTTTCCGCATATTTTATTTTTCCAATAAGACTAGTTTCAAGCAGATGTTCTTGATTACTTTCCTTAAGCATGTTTTTTAAGGTTTTTTCATAATCTTCATGTGGTAAATTTCCACGTTGAAGACCTTGCAAATAATCTATTGCTTCCACTAAAGAGTCCCGACTCAAGCCCTTCTCATAATTATGCACCAGCACCGCGTTTTCTGTCACAAAGTAGGTGTGGTTGTCTTCCACCTCGAAGTTATATACCAACTCATCTCTGTATTCCTGTTCCACAGACAGTATCTCCATAGAACTGCCGTCCGCGTACTTCGACGCGCTTCGCTTGCTCAGTAACCGGATGTAAGCTATCCCGTTATAGCCTCTTTTCACACTGCCTTTGACCGATGGTTTAAACCACCGGTCAGGAGAACAGTCCATTACCTAAAAATAATCACCCCATTCCCAGAAGAAGAATATCTTACGGAGAATATTACGGTTTTGGATTTCTTCCTCTCTATCTTTCACTTTTTTTTCTTCCAATACCTTTTCAGTTTGAATGATAATACGAGTTCCATTTCGCTCAATTTCAACTTCCCTGATATGTTTTACTATATATTCAAGAGGTGCGGAAAACAAATAGTATTGTTTTGGATAATAATGTTTATCAATTATCTTTCCGCATCCAACCACTCCACCCGGATCATTTTTGGGCCTACACTCATCAATACGATAAATTTTATCTCCATCTTTTAAAAAAGAGTGTCTTTTAAATCCTTTAACTTCAAAATATTCTCCAACTCCATCATTTGGATATATAATTCTTACTCCTGAACGTACTCCATAAATACCAAAATCATGCCTGTCCAGTTTGTGGTATTTCTCATTATTATAAAATACTATATAACAAGCTTTAACAAGCCTGCATCTATTGGATTCAGCAAAAATTGAAATGCTATGAATGATAGAAAAGAGAATTGTCACTATTAGATATCTAATCAACATTTTTATACTTTCTCCTTTTTATAGAAAGTCCATCTTCCCTTCGAAGTTTATTGATATTTGTTTCAATATCTTTACCCTTAATCTGTATATAAGTTTCTTTTCCGTTCTTAGTTACCTTTTGATATGCAGGAATTCCCACCAGTAATAATTCTTCAAGGTCATTTACTTTTTCAATTTTTCCATCTGAAGTCAGATTGTATACGGGTAATGCTTTTTTATCATCACCTATTTGATTATTTTGATATTGGGATTGTTTTCCGGAATTTATAATATTCGCATGAACTACCTCATGTGCTACAGCATATTTTCTTTCCGGGTTTTTCTCTATTACTTCACCTTTACGATGAATAACGTTTCCATCTTTATCTTTAACATTTTGAATATACTCATACTCAAATTTTTCTGTATTTAGTTGATTATTACTGACAGAAATTCTAACTTCTCCATTATCTTTTATTGGTACAGCTTGTGTTTTACCCATTTCATCATATACAAAAGTTGTTAAACCTGACTTTTGTTTCTCCTGAGTTCTTATCATATCAATCAATATTTTATTTCCTGTATCTGTAGTCTTATATAATTCATCTAAGTTTACGCCATCTTTAATAATTGCTTTAACTTCTCCTGTTTCTCTATCAACTTTGAATTGAATTTTCTTATCTTTAGATAACGAATTTATATCTTTCTCATATTGTGTAATTTTTTCAGGATCCTTATTAAGCATAAACATACCTTTCGCAGCTTCAATATTTTTTGAATTGATGTAATTTTCATTGAGTATATCCATTATTTTACTTTCATCTGATTTCCAGAACTTCAAGCTTTCAATCAGAGGCATATTTATATCATCAATTGAACTGTTCATAATTTTTTCGGCACTATCTATATTATCACTTGTATCTTTACATACTTTTATTGAATAAATACCTAAAGCACAAGAGATATACCTTCCTAAAGAGCCTTTACTCAGTTCTTTATATTTTCTGATATCAGTTAGAGCAGTTTCTAATTTATTCAATGTAATTTTATCCTTCTCATAATTATGTACCCAAACCCTATTTTCCCCGACAAAATAGCTGTGAGTATTTTCCACTTCAAAGTTGTAAACCCCAACAGAGCTTACATACTTCTGCTTATTAGACTCGACTTCTATAATACCGGTTGAAGTGATTAACTTATTGCCAGCAAGAATATCTTTGGCTTCCGTCCAGCCCCTGTTTTCAATATAGAAAGGGTGATTCCAGGTTGTTTCAAAAACACTTCCATCTTCATAGCTAATTGTATAAATTACATCAGCTTGTCTTACAAAAGTATTAGTTACTCTCTTAAACTCTCTTTCACCGGTTTTTTCGTTATAGGACAGCACTAAATCCCCAATTTGTATATCTTCGATTAATATTCCGGTAATTCAAAATAAATTTTAAAAAATTTTACCCTTTTCTTTATTCTATCTTCAGAATAAGAATCGAATTCTTTATTTACCTCTGGCCATAAATCTTCTCGTGAGGTAATAGGTTGAGAACTTGCATACTCTTTTATATTAATAGTAGAATATTCTCCATCTCTTTTAATCACTACTTTTTCAATTTTATCAACTAATTCATGTGGAGGTTTAAAAATGAGAAAATATGCTTTTGGTAAATAATTATATTGGAGCAACTCTTTGCGTTGAGCATCAAAAGCTCCAGGACAATTATCAATTTTTATGATAACATCTTTATTTTTTAAAAATGTATTCTTTAATCTCTTGTTCATGGTGTCATGTACCTTAATGTGATGAGTATTTTTAAACAAAGTTATTTTAAAATCAAATTCTTTGTGATAAAGTGATTCTGGATAGAAAAAATATGAGATTATTCTTGCGAATTCTCTATCATCTGTTTTAAGGTAACAGGATAAATCTTTTCCTACTATCTTATTTTCATAATATTTCTCTACACATGGCATACAAAAAAGATCTAAAAGAATAAAAAGAGAGATAAAATATTTCATTTTTTTATTCCTCATACTCATCTAAAGCTTTTAATGCACTTTTATCATCGTGGTAAGTTAATCTAATAGGTACCCCATGTTCCTTGCGAATACTATTCTCTGTTATTTTATTATTATGCAAATACGGAATTGGCTTTTTGGTAGAAGTTCCATAAATTTCTATTTCTGAAGTGGAACTTGAAATAGTATGAAGTTCGCTTGCATTAACAGGCACAAGAGAAGGTTCCCATTTTCCATCCAACCAATGATGTTTCATTAAAACTTTTTGAAATGGATGGAGGCTTGTACCAGTATTTACTTGTTGTGCATGTATAAATTCATGCCCTAATGTTGCAATCAAAGGTATATACTCATATCTAATTTTACCATCATCATCCTTGACTGCAATAGGGTCATGAAATGCTGATCTTTCTCCATCATAATTACCTACATCTATAGTTATCTTTGCTCCAGTGCCAGTACCATTATATTTTGCTGAAATATCATCAGAATCAATTACGTTCACTTTAGAACCGTAACCTCCTTCATTTACTATGTTTAATACGTTTTTGTACTTTGGATTTATTAATACGTCATTTAATAAAGAAGCAGATAAGATTTTTGTTTCTTTCTCATTTTTCATGCGATAAACTTTTAATTTTCCTCCATCACTATCAAACCATAGGGAATCTGTCATTTTATTAATACCCTCAAAAAATATTTCTTCATTCTTTTTTGCAGTCATCCCATGAGATTCTAATGTAATATCCGATAATTCTTCTTCGTCAATTCCATAATTAATGACCCTATCTTCAACAAACTCGCCATTTAATAAAAAGTTTTTAACCTTTTGAAAAGTCCCATTAATAACTCCAGGTTTTGCGTTCCTAAAGTTATTTAAGACTTCACTAATTTCCCTTTTTTTATATTCATAGTCAACAGGTTTAGTTGGTATTGATTCTTCATAATTATGCACCCAAACCCTATTTTCCCCGACAAAATAGCTGTGAGTATTTTCCACTTCAAAGTTGTAAACCCCAACAGAGCTTACATACTTTTGCTTATTAGACTCGACTTCTATAATACCGGTTGTTTCGTTATAGGACAATAATTATTCTTTGCGCCAGTTTCCTGGTTCTCTGGCATAATCGTCTCCCATGACCTCTAATCGAAAAAATAATTCTTTGAAAGGTTGGTGATTGGGATCGGAAGGGCCATGCTTTTGAGGGTAATCTTCTACATTTATAGTAATAAACATCCGCTTTTTAAGATACACTTCTTTAATCAAACCTACCATGTCTTCAGTTCTATTAAACAGAATATATTTGCTTTTGTGATAATTTCCTTGGGATTTTATAATTGTATTTTCGATCGTGTTCCACTTTAGAGTCTTTCATAATACAATCATCGATTCTGTAAATTTTATCTCGATGTTTCTCAGTCAACTTAAACACATTAAACTCAGTATCATCAGCGATGAAATAATATTCTCCTCTCCTCACTAACCTTGCGTAAAAGTTCCAGTATATGTATAAGTAGCTATAACATTTTCTTTCCGGGTCACTTTTGTAACTGGCACTTGGAAACATATTTCTTAAGGCTTCTTCAAGCATCCCTATATCCATAAAAAGTTTTTTTGTGGAGGACTCAGGCATGTTAAGAAGAATAATGAAAATATAGTTACTCAATTTAAGTATCATTTGGGCTCATCCTTCTTATCAAGTTTCAAATAGGTCAATCTCTTATCAAATATTGTGTTCAACTTTGCGTATCATATTTTCTGTATATTCTTGATAGTAATCAATTCCTAAAAATCTTTACAAGTTAATCAAGAAGTCTTTAAGTGCTGGAGTGGGATTTTCCTTTATCATCTGCATAAATTTTAACTTCTCCTACAGTATATATTTCTTCTTTTTTTTACCAGTTTTTATTTCTGTTGAACCATCTCGGCTTATATGGATTTGTAATAAACATAGTTAGTTGGATCCTCCTTTTTCCATTATATTTATTTTTCTCACGGGAATTGTTTATAATGTGTATTAATTCGCCGAGCGATCACTATTTGTTATCGATAGGTTTCTCTTTCTACCCGTCTGAAATGAATTCCTTCAGCGACTCTTCTTTTGTAGTCCACCTTTTTTCATCATAGTATAAGTCCAGTGTTCCTTTGGATATACTTTTTCACTATTCCTGCTTGGTTATCATGTTTCTTTCTTCATCATCAATCTTGCCATCTCCATTTAATCAAGATAGTTTTCATATCTACCATATTCTCTATATTTAGTATTTCCTATATATCCTTTTTTTGCTCTTCATCTTTTTAACTGATACAATCGCAGGTTTGCTCGAATCCTTCTCCCCTTCTGGAAACATCAAATACATAGCTGCATCATTGTGTACTGGCACCCCCGGACTCACCCACACCTGGCCACGTATGGTTCTCATCCACCTCGAAGTTATAGACCAACTCATCTCTGTATTCCTGTTCACGAACAGTATCTCCATAGAGCTGCCGTCCGCGAGGGACAGAGCGGTCGCCACGTTTTAAGTCCTTGGCTTCGTCCAGCCCCTGTTTTCTATATAGAATGGGTGGTTCCATGTGGTTTCTATTGCTCCCATTTACTCAAGCGGATTTCAAAAAGCATTATCTACCTCGTGATAAAAAGCTCGGTGACTTTTATACACAATCTTTCGGAAATCTCGTCTTTTGATAAAACCACATCCCCAACCTGTATATCTTCGATTTTTAAACCGTTTATTGTGGAGATTAGAGTTCCGGCCACACAAAACAGGTGCGTTGATGATAATTAAGTATGATTTTAATGATCAATAAGATATTATTTGACTTTATTTATTTCCTTATACAAAAATATCAATAAAATATATAATATAGATAAAGGGAAAAAATACAGCTAATAGATACATAGAGAGGTAATTCCAGTTATCGTTTTTAATATTTCTATCCATTCAAAACTTTCTTTGGAGTCAATATGGCTCATGGGATGCTCTCCTATCTCTACATATATATATAAAATGCTAATTGTTAATCCTAAAAATAAGCATATACAAAATAGTATAAATATTTTTTTTTCATTTTTCTCCCAAGGTTTTTCTTTTTGCAAACTTTTCTATTAATGCACCATAATCCTGTCCATTTTTTTATTACTACCTCTAATTTTCATATCAGCACCGTATTATTATTATATAAAATACCACCTTTCTATTTGTTGGATTATGGTTCTACTTTTTTTAAAGAACTAGAATATTTGCAGTTGCATAAATATTGAATTCAGGATTTTTTAAATTTTCCTTAGTTATTTAATTTTTCCTTTATATGGAACTTCTTCTAATCACATACCAATTTTTCCCCACATTTCTAGTAACAATGAGTTACCGCTAAAATACTCATTGTAATATAATTTTTGAAACATCTTGAGAAGATTCTACATGGATAATGGGTTACTAAGTCTTTGTCAACATTATTCCACTTTAGCCGTTGTCTATTTTTTTTTCATTATACTTATTTACTAAAGACTTATCATCGTCCTGTAGCCTGAAGAAATAATAGAGTATTTTTACTGGAAAATTTGGGAACAAACCCTCTACTTCTCCTTAGCACCTTTTGCATTTTATCTACAGCTTCATCTATTAAGAAAGCTTCACCTTTTTGATTCCTTAATCCTTTCATCACGTCCAGTTGTAGAAGGAACAACAATGTTTTATCCGGCTTTTTATAATGTTCGGATTTATAAAATTTTATTTGTTCTTTATACATTACGTATTGTTAAGTTTGTACACATTTTTCTATTAATCTCACTAACTATCTTTTTCAAAGTATCATTTTTTTAATTGAATACTTTTCATCATTATGCACCAATACTCCGGACTTACCCACATAATACGTATGGTTCTCATCCACCTCAAAGTTATAGACCGTTTCCACCTGTTTTCGTTTGCTATATTCGTAATTCTTAAAAGTCTGGATTGGCTTGTATGGGAAAGCTGGCCGGATTTTAAATCCTTAGCCTGAATGAATCCCTTGCCTTCAATATAGAAAGGGTGGTTCCAGGTTGTTTCAAAAACACTTCCATCTTCATAGCTAACTGTATAAATTACATCAGCCTGTCTTACAAAAGTATTAGTTACTCTCTTAAATTCTCTTTCACCAGTTTTTTCGTTATAGGATAACACCACATCCCTAATTTGAATCTCTTCGATTTTTTTGAAACCGTTTATTTATTTGAGAGAATATCGCTTTTTTTAGGAAAAAGTGGTAATTCTGGCTGTTGCTTTTCTTAAAATTACCTTCGTAGAATGGCTTAAATTAGCTTAAAAATGCATGTTACGATCTCCATTACTTAAAAAGCAACACCCTGATTTATTAGTTTGAAGTTATGATCGTAGAAAATCCTTCCGTTGATTTTTTACCAAGAAAGAAGTTTTGCAAATGCATAATATATATAATAAAACAAAAGATATATACCCGATATTAAGAAACTTGAAATGTATAAAATAATACTATATTTACTCTCTTTTTCTATTCTTATTAAGATATAAAAAAACATTGTTGCAAGTATAGAAACTATGAAAAGTATTTTCCAGTCATTAAATATTCTAAAATAATTTTGAACTGTAAACATATCATAAATATTAATGACAACTATTATTAGACTTATTAAAAAGAAAGGAGAAAACCATATGATCGAAGATATCCGAAGAATTTTCACAACTTTATTCCTTTAAATTTGTTCTGATATATTTTGCTGCTTCATTTCTTGTTTTTATTTTTCCGCTTTTTATTTTATTCCCAAGGTCATAAGCTGTTGCTGTTAACATTAAATCTGCATAGCTATTTCCTTTATTCCACATAATTCCGTATTTTTTTTCTTGCTCCGTTACCTTTATTTTTTTGATATATTTTTCTGCGTTACTATAATCGAGATTATAGTTATCGTTACCTAAAATATTAACTGCCTTGTTGAAGTTCTTTATATCTTCTTCATTTGTTGCAGCAAACTGTCTATATAAACCTCCATTTAAACCTCTTCCTGTAATGAATCCATGAACTCCTGTTGGATCTGGAAACTTTTCATGGCCTATAGACATTCTTAATGCTATTTCTTCATCTGACATATTTGAAACTTTAGGATTTTCTTTTGTAAATTGTTTGCGAGGTGATTCAATAATAATATTTCCATTAAATGCACTCGAATTTTCGTTAACGACTTCAGGTTGTAAAGCAAGTCTTAATCCCGTTAAAAAGTGTCCTGTTTGTGTGGGCGAACCATCTTTAAAAAATTCTTTATATCCCCTATCACCTAAACGAGGAGGGCCAATTTGTAAACCTTTTGCTCTAACAGGAAGTCCCTCTACAGTTGACGCTTCTGTTGCTTCAAAAATAGCAGTAAGTCTTTCTCTTAGATTGTCATCTTTATATATTTCATTTGATTCGATTATTTTGGCTAATACTTCTGCATCATTCCCATTTCGTTTTAGCATGCCTATTAAATGTTTAAATTCTTTTGCTTTAAGAGATGTCTTTAATTGTTCTTGTATCTTTTCTTTTCTTTCTGTTGCTTCACGTAATTCCTTTAACAATGGAAAATTTCTTTCCATATCCTGAGAAATACGACCCATATATTCATTATAGTATAATGATTGATTATGCACCAATACTCCGGACTCACCCACATAATACGTATGGTTACTTTCAACCTCGAAGTTATATACCGTTTCCATCCTGCTTTCGTTTTCTATATTCGCTATTCTTAAAAATCTGGATTGGCTTGTATGGGAAAGCTGGCCGGGTTTTAAATCCTTGGCCTGAATGAATCCCTTGCCTTCAATATAGAAAGGGTGGTTCCAGGTTGTTTCAAAAACACTTCCATCTTCATAGCTAATTGTATAAATTACATCAGCCTGTCTTACAAAAGTATTAGTTACTCTCTTAAACTCTCTTTCCCCGGTTTTTTCGTTGTAAGACAGAACCATATCACCAATCTGAATATCCTCAATCTTTTTAAAACCGTTTTTTGTGGAGATTAGAGTCCCGGCCACAAAACAGGTGCGTTGGTGGTAAACGCCGTTTGCATCTACCCAACCGTCGTCATCTACATTGCTTCCCTGTAAAATTTGCCAGGCATCGTTTGCATCACCTACAAATTTAGTCCATAAACTATCATCTTTGTTTTTTGACCAGCCGGAGGCTTCGTCATCTGTAGGAGCCATTTTTCCTGCCTTAACAGCTTCCTGTATCAGCTTTTTATTCAGCGCAGAAAGCTCTTTAGGTGTTAGAGAATCAAGATCTTCTTCTTGACGAATCATTCTGTGAATAGTTTTAAGCTTGGTGGATCATAATTCCTTTTTCAAAATCACTTTCCAGAACCGGGAGAATGCTATCGACTTCCTGAAACACAAACTTCCGCCAGACTTATTAAAAGACATTCTATTGGATTCTCTCGAAATTACAAAAGATAGTTTCGTCGATGCCAATTATCAGGATGTGCATTCGGATATGCTTTTCAAAGTTCCGATAGCTGGCAAAGATAGCTACATCTATCTTCTTCTCGAACACAAAAGTTATCCCGATAGAATGACTTCATTTCAGCTATTGAAGTATATGCTCGGAATCTGGAGCCTTCATATAAGCCAGGAGAAAAAAGAGAAGTCGCTTGTTCTTCCTCTTATCCTGCCTGTGCTTTTTTTTTATATGCGGAAAAAACGAATTAGCGTATGGTGATGATTTGCTGCAGAGCTTACAGGAAATGATGCCGGGCTGGGAAAAATACCAGGTCAATTTTTCCTATATAGTTTATGATTTCTCCAGGTTTCAAGAAGAAGATATAAAAGGAGAAATAACTACGAGACTCTTTACCCTGCTCTTGAAATATATCAATCGTGAAGAGTTTGAAGAAAAGCTGGTGCAAATTATTTCTCTGCTGGCTGAATTAGCAGAAAAGAAAACCGGCATGGAATATATAGAAACTGTCCTTCTCTACACCCTATCAGGTGTAAAAAAAATTGAACTTGACAGTCTAAAATCTATGATGGAAACTAAGGAAAGCAGGAGAGTAAAGGATATGCTGGTTTCACTGTTAGATAAAATTGAGCAAAAAGGCTATAATAGAGCCTTACATCTTGTAGAAACCGAGAAAAGAAGAGCTGAACTTGCAGAAAGAAGAGCGGAAAACGAGAAAAGAAGGGCTGAGGACGAGAAAAGAAAAGCCAGACGTGCAGAGCGGAAAAAAACGCTCAGAACGGCTATTTCTATGCGAAGAAAGGCTCTTGATATGCCCCTGATTGCGAGCATCACCGAACTCGATGAAAACTTTTTAGAGAGACTTTTCCGCCGAATAGGGGTTTAATTTCCGTTCTCAACCTATCCCGGCTCTTTAGAGCCGGTCGAGAATAATACCACGCTTTCCTCCTTAAGAACTTAATGCCAGATACATGTAAATTCCCAGAAAAAGAAAGGGTAGATTCCAGCTTAAAAGGATGATGTTTCGGTTTTGCTCAAAAACATCTTTCGTGAGCCGGTAATAGTATTTGCCGGAATAGTAGATTCCCCATAGCAAATAGAATATCCATAAACCTAAGAGTATAGCCAGACGAAGTTTTGTTGGCTCATCTGTTATTGGGTAAAATGTATTGGTAAGAAATATTAGAAAAATAGATAAGATTATACCCAGTATTGCGCAACATATACTAAAAGCGGTGTTGGTTTTATATTCCTGTTTTTTTTCTCGAGAGAATTTGTAAAAAGATAACTCGCAAGTATCATGTATACCTCAGAAAGCAAAAAACATAAAGTATATAGATATATTATGAGGGATAAATGCTGAATGTGAATTTTTCGATGTTGGCTGCTTTCAAGTGTGTTTCAAGCATCTCGTTTAAGACCTGCATGTCTTTATAGTTGGTAAGTAGTGCTAATATTCGTAAGACGCCATAGTCCTAATAGGATGGTATATTGGATAGTTTTTGCTTGAAAGTCTTCTTTTTGATTTTTGTAGCTCGGCTGATCGGGAACAACATTTCTTTGTGAGCCGGTAATGATTCCGAGCTTTCTCGAATTGTTTTTAGCATTTTGTTTCGCACCTTTTCCAATTCTAATCCAGCCAATTTGACAGCCTGAAGGGCCAGTCTGAGGTCGGTCTGATGACATCCATTATCCTTTGAAAACTGCTTTTCTCTCCATTTTCCTTGAAAGATTAACTTCCCTGTCTTATCTTTCAATGTTCCCTCCCATTGACGCTTGCATCTTTCCATTCTCCGATATACTTGCTGCGTAAATATTCTTAGATTCATACTCCTTCGTAGATAGTCCCGTTTTTTATAGATTCACTTCTTTCCCCTGCCTCCCGGAGCAGGGGCTAACCTCCCCTCACCCTCCAGCTCTCCGTTTTCCACATGCACCGATGCTTGGTGTTGTCATTCCAGTGTGAATCCCTTTCCCCATTTCTTGTCCTTATGAAAAAGCGCTGTAGGTTTCCCCGCCACTTGCGGGGTAGCTGTAGGTGCCAGCCCTGCTTTTTTCCTTTGGCATTGCCATGCCTTCAAAGTAATGGTGCCCTTAGTATCGTGAAGCAGTGCCAAATCATTGCTGCTTGTGGCCCGTCTTTGAATTCACCTTCATAGCGAACCTTTGGTGAATTCTAAAATCCCCCTGCCGTTCTTACGGTCACCCTGCGCAATTTCCCTTCGGGTTTTGTAGCACTACCAGGAATATAAATATGGCTCAAGGAGAGATAAGGTTAGCTTATGGAATCGTTTTTTCATTTTGGGTATGGTTCTTCCGGTAAAGCTGCCTTATGTTTGCAAATACTTACATGATTTTTTTAATATAGATGTCTGCTGATTTTCTAAAAATTATTCTCAATTTTCTGGATCTTTTTTATTGCCTCTTTCTTTTGTGAATTAATTTCTTTTACTTCTTTTTTCATCTTCAGAGATCCCATTCAGTTTGTCAACTTTTCACGCCATTCCGTTATTTTCTTCTTTTCCTTCATTCTTACATTGCAACATCAATAAGCATTCTCTTCCATCACGCTCAATTTCTATTTTATCCATTACTTTAATTAAAGTTTGAGATAAAGGTGCTACAAAATGTAAAAGCAAACTTAGGATAGGAATGGTAATCGTCTGAATTTGGAGTATTCCGCGTAATCAATGTGTTCATATACTACTTTACATTTTCCCCATAAATATTTTATCAACACCTTTGTAAAAGGGATGTTTAAATTCATTTTTTCTACCTGGTGGTAAGGAGGACTTTCACTTACCGCAGTTGTATAGCTGAATATTACATCGGGATATCGCATGACGCCTAAAAAGCATAATACATTTTACTCTCTTTTGGTTATTACATAGCGAGTATGAGCATCAACATCCTTTTGCAACATTTTTGAAGTCCTTAGAAAAAGATGGTTTTTAAAACAATTCTGGAAAAATGTTATTAATAAAATATATTCAGTTTAATAAGTAAATCTCACCGTACTTCAATTCCTTTCTCCCTTCCTCAAGCATTCGTATTATAATTATCCCATTTTGGATCATGAGAAACAGGAACAACTTTCCCTAAACTTAAATCCTACGTCCAAAGTTTTGTTTCCTGCTATTCTTGCTTCTCCGTATTCCAGCTTTTTTGGTTTTTATCTGGATTATATGTCTCACCACCATACCATGCTATCTTTGTTTGGTAATATTCCTCCTTTCATCGTCTTTCTCTTTACCTATTTTGCATTCTTCTCTGATTAAATAGACTGGTTTCATGAGCAAAGAGATTTCAGTCAGGAGTGCATTACAGTCTTATTAGGAGAAGTATTCTATCTGCAAGTCAGGGTAAAACCGTATCTCACCTCACATCTATTTTCTGATTTTTTTTAAAGCATCGTTAATATATACCCTCAATACCTTACCATCATCATAGGTTTGGAAAGCATTATTTCGATTCTGCACTTTTCCATCATTATCTATATGAATCCTGCATCCCCACCTTGAATAACATGTTAACCAGATCTTGTTTTAGGAAATTTTTTGCCAAGTCATTAAGTATCTTATTACCAAGAGATGAGTTAGCACTACCTTCAGATAAACTTCATTTCCCCAGTCTTTTCGTCTACTTGAACTTTAACCTTTCCATCGATAGATATATCATTCGTATTTTGTAATCAAGCCAATATCTGCTTTATCTTTATTTAAAAATATGCTCTAACTTCCGTTTTCCTTTTTCATCCTTTGGGATTATGATAAGATTTATCACTTGATCAAGTTGATCTTCTAGCTTTTATATAATTCGTCACTTTTTTAGGATCATTTTTCAAATTCTTTATAAACCTCATCAATTTCAGCCGAAGTAAGTTTATTACCATTTTTTGCGTTTACTAGTATTAAATTTTTCTTCCTTGCTTCCTCTTTAGCTTTGAAATCTTTTTTATTTTTATCAACAGCTCCCATTGCATTTGCGAGAGTAGAAAAATCAATATTCTTCTCATAATTATGCACAAGCACCGCGTTTTCTGTCACGAAGTAGGTGTGGTTGTCTTCCAGCTCGAAGTTGTAAACCAACTCATCTCTGTATTCCTGCTCCACAGAAACAATCTCCATAGAACACCTCGGTTGCTGAGCGAACCGCAGGTGAGTCGAAGCACAGCTGCCGTCCGCGTACTTCGACGCGCTTCGCTTGCTCAGTAACCGGATGTAAGCTATCCCGTTATAGCCTCTTTCCACACTGCCTCTGAGCTGTGGTTCAAACCACCGGTCAGTGAAACAGTCCTTTACCTAAAAAAAATCTCCCCATTCCCAGAAGAAAAATATCTTACGGAGGATACTGCGGTTTTCCGCCTCTGTTTTAAAAATGATTTTTTTTCCATCACGTTCCACTTCAACTTCTTTGATGTGCTTTACCATTTCGTCTAAAGGTGCTGCAAAAAGATAGTGTAGCCTTGAATAATAATGGTGAGCTTTGATGTCTTTAAAACATTTAACTTGCTGATCAGGAAAGTCATATTGAAGTTTACACTTATCTATACGGTATATCTTATCTCCCGGAAGAATAAAGGAATGCTCCTCGTATAAGTGATCAATTTCTACATATTCCGGATGTTCTGGATCAAAACTCAAGTTTAATCCACCTGAGTGCATAACTCGATTTCCTATTTTGGAATGATACTCAGAATCCTTAAAAACTATATAACAATATTCTAATTCTTTGCAATAATCTACTTCTGCATGTATTTCACTTCCTAAAAACAGAACTGTTGATAGAGTTAAAATAATAAAATATTCTCTCATTTAATAGACCACCCTCTTAACCTTTTCTCCGTGTTCAGCTCGAATCATATTCACATTCGGTTCGATTTCTTTACCGGTAATTTTCGTATAAACCATTTTGCCATTAACAACAGTCCCCTGATATGCGGTAATTCCAACCGTTGATAGTTCTTCTAAATCTTTTACACGTTTATACTTTCCATCTGGCTTTAACTGATAAACGGGTAATGGATTACCAGATTTATCTTTTACATCATTCTGATAAAACGATTGCGTTCCGGATTT
>JACKPC010000007.1:300000-384372 GCA_024233835.1 Leptospiraceae bacterium | reverse complement strand
TCTATTCCACCGATTTAAGAAAAAAATAGGGTGAAAACAAAGAGTATTTGAAAAGCATTGAAGATGCTAACTTTATTGAGAGGGATAAAAATGAAGTTAATAGAGGTTCCCATAAATATATTGTTTATGAATTACTCGATGAAAAATGTAGAATTTACGATAGTTGAGGATGAATTTATCCCAACAATTAATAGTAAGTATTATTATATTATGAGTAAAAAATAAAATTAAAGCATGAAACTAGAAAAAGTCTTTAAAGATAAAAAAATAGTTATTACCGGACATACAGGATTTAAAGGATCCTGGCTTAGTATTTGGTTAATCAGTCTTGGGGCTGAAGTTAAGGGAATTTCATGGGATATTCCTTCCACCCCTTCTCATTTTAAGGAGGCTGGTTTGGCTGACAAATTGGAAGATCATCGGTTCGATATACGAGATGTTGAAAAGATCAGAGTTTTTTTCAAAAGTGAGCAACCTGATTTTGTATTTCATTTAGCAGCCCAACCTCTGGTTAGATTGTCCTATAGAGAGCCTCTTCTTACATATTCTACAAATGTTATGGGAACAGCAAATATCCTTGAAGGATTACGGGAGCTAAAAAAAGAATGTATTGCAGTTCTTATAACCAGTGATAAGTGTTATGATAATGTAGAATGGGTTTGGGGATATAAAGAGACCGATGCTCTTGGTGGACCGGATCCATATAGTGCTTCAAAAGGTGCAGCAGAGCTTATAATCAAATCTTATATTAAATCCTATTTTCAATCAAAAGATAATTTAGTTAAGATCGGAATTGGAAGGGCAGGGAATGTGATTGGTGGAGGAGACTGGGCAGGAGACAGGATTGTTCCTGATTGCGTAAAAGCCTGGTCAAAAAATGAAGTAGTGCAGCTGCGAAATCCGATGGCAACAAGACCCTGGCAGTTGGTGTTAGAACCTTTGAGCGGATACATCAATCTTGCAATGGCTTTGCAAGAAAATTCTAAGTTTCATGGAGAGGCTTTTAATTTTGGACCTCCTTCTGAAAACAACCAGACAGTTCTTGAACTCGTAAAAGAAATGCAAAAACATTGGGATCAGGTGAGATATGAAGATATATCCGAAAGCCATGATGGTCCCTACGAATCAGGACTTCTAAAGTTGAACTGTGATAAAGCACTCTTTTATCTGAAATGGAAAGCAGTCCTGGACTTTGAAACTACGATTCGTATGACTTCTGAATGGTATAAAAATTTTTATAGCAGAGGTACGGACGTCTATGAATACAGCAAAGCTCAGATCGAGGAATACACAGAAATAGCCAGAAGGAAAGGGTTACTCTGGGCGAAATAAAAAATCAATCATTTTATTCATGAACACTAACCCTCGCTAGTAAAGAAGTGAGTAATAAAATTAAATGAAAGAAATTAATGAAATAGATGGAATACTCCTAACCCCGTTAAAAATCATTCCCGGTGAAATGGGGAATGTATTACATGCCATGAAGAAAACGGATCCCGGTTTTTCAGGATTCGGTGAAGCTTATTTTTCTACAGTTGAAAAAGGGAAAATAAAGGGCTGGAAGAAACATCTGGAGATGACTCTTAATTTAGTCGTTATCAGTGGAATAATCAAATTTATAGCTTATGATGATAGGGAAGACTCAAAGACAATGGGCGAGTTTGGTTCTGTGGAATTGTCACGTAATAATTACTATCGTCTTACAGTTCCTCCTAAAATCTGGTTATCCTTTAGTGGAATTGGTGAAGAAAATATTCTTTTGAACATAGCTAATTTATTACATGATCCTAAAGAAGCCAACAATATGCCGATAGAAAATATACAGGGTGGATGGTGAATTTATGAAAACAATACTCCTCGCCGGTGGATTCGGTACGCGACTTGCGGAATACACTGATATGATTCCAAAACCTATGGTTCCGATTGGAGGAAAACCTATTCTCTGGCATATCATGAATGCATATTCTAATTTTGGACATAAGGACTTTTATCTGGCTCTGGGGTATAAATCGGAATATGTGAAGGAATATTTTTTGAATTATAAAACTCTTAATTCTGATTTTACAGTTGATTTGTCAACAGGTGCAATTTCTACACATTCTTCCTCTTCTATGGATTGGAGAATAACGCTTGTTGATACAGGGCTGAATTCAATGACGGGTGGGAGGGTGAAGCGACTACAATCGTATATAGGAAATGAAACCTTCATGCTTACTTACGGAGATGGAGTTTCAAATGTTAATATAGAAGAATTAATTAAATTCCATAAGAACCATGGAAAGATGGTAACTGTGACCTCCGTACATCCGGCGGCTCGATTTGGAGAATTGGATATCAAAGAAGGTGCAGTAAAAAGTTTTCAGGAAAAGCCACAGACCACTCAGGGCTGGATTAACGGAGGGTACTTTGTGATTGAGCCTGAGTTCTTTGATTTAATCTCCGGGGATTCTACAATTTTGGAAAGGGAACCGCTTGAACAGGCAGCGAAGATGGGGGAACTCATGGCATACCAGCACGATGGATTCTGGCAATGTATGGATACGAAAAGAGATAAGGATTATTTGGAAGAACTATGGAGTTCGGGAAAAGCTCCTTGGAAGATTTAAACTATGAATAAACTAATCCGACTTTCAAAATCCTGTTTATCCGATTCTGAAAAACAAGCAGTATTAAGGACATTAGATAAAGAGTTATTAGGGATGGGGGAAGAAACAAAGCTCTTCGAAACCATGCTCGCTGATTTTTTTGGAAGAGAAACAGTGTGTGTTAATACAGGAACTGCTGCTTTACAATTAGCAATTCAAGCCTGCGGTATAGGAAAGGGTGATGAAGTTCTTGTTCAGTCTCTAACTTATGTTGCCAGTTTTCAGGCAATTTCTGCTACAGGTGCAAAACCGGTTGCCTGTGATATAGAACCAAAGTATTGTTCCATCGATCTGGACGATGCTATAAAACGTCTGACTCCAAATACTAAAGCTATTATGCCCGTTCATTACGCGGGTCAACCGGGGAATTTGGAAGCCATTTATCAATTTGCCGAAAAAAATAAACTTAGAGTGATAGAAGATGCTGCTCATGCTTTTGGAACCGTATACAAGGGACAGAAAATTGGAGCATTTGGAGATGTTGTCTGTTTTAGTTTTGATGGGATTAAAAATATTACTTCCGGAGAAGGTGGATGTATTGTTTCTTCAGATGAAGGTGTTTTAAATAAAATTAAAGATTTACGGTTATTAGCAGTAGAAAAGGATACTGAGAAAAGGTATAGTGGTCAAAGGAGTTGGGAATTTGATGTTGTTGAGCAAGGTTGGCGATACCACATGAGTAATATTATGGCGGCAATAGGTATTGAACAACTCAAGCGTTTTCCTGAGATGGCTAAGAAGAGGCAGGAGCTTGCAAAGCTTTATGATAAAAAGTTTCAGAATCATTCGAGCATAAAAACATTCCAAAAAAATTATGATGAGGTCGTTCCACATATATATCCGGTTCTCATTTCTGGAATGAAAGACAGGGAATCCTTAAGAAAACAGCTTCTTGAAAAAGGAATTCAGACTGGCCTACACTACCAACCCAATCATTGGTTAACATATTATAAAGATCTGAAACCAAGTGCATTTCCGAATACTGAGAAAATATATAGTGGACTTCTGACCTTACCATTGCATTATGATTTAACAGTAGAAGATGTTGAGTATGTGGCGGACGAGTTAGAAAGAGCGGTCAACCTTAGATGAAAAGTAAAAGATAAAATGCAAACGGTAAATAGAGATTCGAAAAGTAATCCATTAATCAGTGTAATCATGAACTGTTATAATAGCTCGAAGTATTTGAAAGAAGCTATAGATTCTGTTTTGGTCCAAACCTACACTAATTGGGAGATTATTTTTTGGGATAACCAATCTACAGACGAAAGTGCTTCTATATTTAAGACTTATAAAGATGAACGCATGAAGTATTTTTATGCACCGGAGCATACCACTTTGGGTGCTGCCAGGAATTTAGCTGCTGAAAAAGCCAGTGGAGAGTGGATAGGGTTTTTGGATTGTGATGATATTTGGCTTCCGGAAAAACTAGAAAAGCAGGTAGCTATTATTGCAGAGGAAGATGATAGTTTGGGGTTGGTTTATGGGAAGGTTATTTCATTTATTGTTCCCGAAACAGAAAGTAATATTTTAAGTTCCGGTGCTGAAAGATATAACAGGGAAGTCTTAAATGAAGTTTTACCTGAAGGTAATATCTTTAATCGATTAATCTATGAGAATTTTATTTTTTTAGTATCCGGTATGGTGAAAAATGAATTCTTTTGGGGAGTTGGAGGTATAGATTTTTCTTACAAGCAAGCTGAAGACTATGATTTGTTTGTTAAGATTTCCTATAAGTATAAAGTTAGAGCTGTTCAAGAAGTTATATGTAGATATCGTATACATCAGAATAATAATTCACATTACCATGGGAGGTGTGGCTATGAGGAGTCTATTAAAGTATTGGAAAAGTTTAATGAACCGGAAATAAATCAGGCCATTAAGACTTGGTATACTGGTTTGGCTATTTATGAAATTAAACAGAAAAAAATAACTAAAGGTTTTTTTATTCTTATGAGAGATGGAAGTTTTATAGTGTTTATGAAAAAACTATTACGAATACTATTGTTAGCCTCTAAGATATAATAAAGGATTTAAAGCTAAGTGGAGACATTATTTAACAGAAAAAATCTTAAAAGTATAATAAATAAAATCTTAATTAGTTTAAGCGTTATATTTACTTCATTTACTTTTTTTTTCCAAGTAACATTTAATAGTGAGTTATGGGCTTTAGTTCCTTATATTTTACTAATGCTTTTGGTTTTTCTTAATATTGGTAATGTTATAGAGTATTTTTTTTTAAATTTGTATCCAAAGCAAAAATATATAGATTTTTTTATTGGTATTTTTTGGATAATTATAATAATTAAGATAATTGTTACATTTCTTGAATATCGGGAAGTCGGCGAGATCTTTAGGTATCTATTTTTATATGCAGCTCCGGTATTGTTTTATTTTTTTGTGGTAAGTATTAAGAAAATTGAATTAATTACAGTATTGTTAAAAATGATAGTAATCTGTGGTATGATAATAAGTACACAGTTTGTTTATGAATCCTATAATAAATCTGTTAATGATAAACTTACGAATTTTTCTGAAAAAGCTTTTTATTATTCAATGAAGCGAATGAAGACAGAAGATATAGGGAATGCAAATCAAGCAAGATTAAGTACTGGTTCGAGAGCGCAAGGTATTCTATCAAAGCACAGCATGACTTCTGCATATATAATAATATGTTTTTATACTCTATTGTCTTTAATCAGGGAATATAAGAAGAAAATCAAGTTTTTTATTTGGAGTCTGGGCTTTTCTGTTCTTGTATTGGGGATGAATACTACATCTATCGTCGTGTATATGATAGTTGGTTTATGGTTTTATAAAGATATTTTTAAAATATCAAAGGTGCGTAAGGATATATTTGTAAAGCAATACCTCTTCCATTCGCTTTTAATAATGTTTCTTCTTCTAAGTGTTTTTACAGTCTTCTTCTTTGAATTTATTTCTTTGCTTATTTATAGAGCGTTTAATATGTTGGTTAATCAGCTTTTATTTGTTTTTACATCTTCAAAAGATAGCTACACAGTAGGTATTATATTTGAAGAAATTTTACATTTTTTAGATTTGTGTTTGGAATATCCTTATTTATTAGTGTTTGGAGATTTATTTAAAAAACCAATATATGCAATTGGTGGTGATGTTGGCTTTTTGGACTCAATAACATTAATTGGATTTCCTCTTTATCTTAGTATTTTTACAGGTTTTATTCTTTTTGGTATGAAGTTAAGGTTAATTAAAGATATAGTTATAAATGATGATACCTGGAAACAATTGGAGTTGTCCTATGTGAGTATAATGGTATTTTTTTTGATGGATATACATTATTCAATATGGTATGATAAGTCGCTAATCATTATATTCTTTATTCTATGGGGTATTTTTAGAAGAAATTTATACTTATTAAGGTTTAAATAGAGGGCAAATTAGGCTTGTACTTAGCTTGGGCTTCCCCTTAAGAAAAATAGGGATGACGAATCCCTTTATCAAATTTACTGTGAAAGTTTTTTATATGAACTCTGAATGGTTAGAGAAAAATAAAATTCAAGTAGTTTTAACAAAATGATCCTAGGAATCGACGCATCAAATATTCGTGGTGGAGGTGGAGTAGTTCATCTTGTAGAGCTTTTACGAGCTGCTGAGCCTCAGAAATATCAATTTGAGAAAGTCTTTGTTTGGGGTGGTACTTCTACTTTAGATAAAATAGAAGATAGAAATTGGCTTGAAAAAGTATATGAACCTTTATTGAATAAGTCTTTGTTACACAGAACTTATTGGCAAAAGTTTCTACTAAGTAAACGAGCTAAGCAAGTTAATTGTGATATTTTATTTATTCCGGGTGGAACTTATTCAGGTGGTTTTCGTCCTTTTGTAACTATGAGCCAAAATCTTTTACCTTTTGAAGTAGAAGAAATTAAAAGGTATGGGTTCTCTTTATTTGCGATTAAGATGAAAATGTTAAGAATTACTCAATCTAAGACTTTTAAAAGTGCTGATGGAGTAATTTATTTAACTGAATTTGCGAGAGAGAGAGTATTAACTCAATTAAATAAAACTAAAGAAAATACTGTAATTGTTCATCATGGTATAAACTCGAAATTTTACGGTAAGCCTAAAGAGCAAAAAGAAATTTCTGAATATTCAACTTCAAATCCGTATAAACTACTCTATGTTTCTTTTATTGGAGAATATAAACATCAATGGAATGTTGTAAAAGCGGTGGATATTTTAAGAAGGAAAAACATGCCGTTAGAGTTAACTTTAATTGGGAATCCTGATGAAAAAAAAGCATTTATAAAATTAAAAGAAACAATAAGCAAAGTGGATCCTGAAAATCGGTATATAAAGTATTATAGTGGTATTTCTCATCAAGAAATAGAAAGCTTTTACAAAGGATCTGATCTATTTGTTTTTGCATCTTCTTGTGAAACTTTCGGACAAATTCTAACAGAAGCAATGGCATCAGGATTACCAATTGCTTGTTCTGAAATGTCTGCCATGCCGGAGTTATTAGGTGAAGCCGGAGTTTTTTTTAATCCACTAAAACCGGATTCAATATCGGATTCCATTGAAAAACTAATTATGAATAAGAATTTTAGAGTGGAATGTTCTAGTAAAGCATATAACAAAGCCCAAAAATTTTCCTGGGAAAAATGTGCTGAAGAGACATTTTTATTTTTTAATAGAATAGCATTAACAAATATAAGTAGTAATTAAACCAATGAAAATATTAATCTTAGGTACAACTGGGATGCTGGGTAGCACCCTATTCAAATACTTTTCTAACTCAGAAATCGATGTGTGGGGAACGGTTAGAAATTCTGTCATGCTTGATTTTTTTACTTCTATACAGAGAAAAAAAATAATATTAGATGTTGATATAACTAAACAAGATAATCTTGTAAAATTGTTTAAAGAAGTCAAACCTGATATAGTAATTAACTGTATAGGAATTATAAAACAACAGGGAAATGCAAAAGATCCTTTAACTGTATTACCAATTAATTCTATGCTACCTCATAGATTAAGTGGATTATGTGAATTGATGAATGCTCGTTTGATACATATAAGTACTGATTGCGTATTTTCCGGTAAGAAAGGTATGTATATTGAAGAAGATATCTCTGATGCAGAAGATTTGTATGGCAAGTCAAAATACATAGGCGAGATTCATGATAAAGAGCATGTTTTTACAATCAGAACATCAATTATAGGACATGAGTTAAATTCAAATTATTCTTTAATAGATTGGTTTTTGTCTCAACAAGGAATTGTAAATGGATATAAAAAGGCTATATTTTCCGGTTTTCCAACAATAGAATTAGCTCATATCATTAAAGAATACATACTCCCAAATCCAAACTTATATGGTCTATATCATATATCCACTGAGCCAATAGATAAATATAATCTATTACAAATAGTGAAAAAACACTACCGGAAAAATATTAATATTATTGAAAATCAAGAAGTAATTATTGATCGTTCTTTAAATTCAGAAAAATTTAGAAAAGTAACGGGTTATGTTCCTCCGAATTGGGATGAGTTGATTCAGAGAATGTTGAGATATAAACTTGATTATATGGATAGAAAAAATGTTTGATAATAAAGTATTGCTTATCACCGGTGGTACAGGCTCTTTTGGAAATACTGTTTTGAAAAGATTTTTAGACACGGATGTAAAAGAGATTCGTGTATTTAGCAGGGATGAAAAAAAACAGGAAGATATGAGAATTTCCTTATCTAATGATAAGCTTAAATTCTATATTGGTGATGTTAGAGATTACGACAGTATTTACCAGGCTACTATTGGAGTTGATTATATCTTTCATGCTGCCGCTTTAAAACAGGTGCCTTCCTGTGAGTTTTATCCAATGGAAGCCATTAAAACCAATGTGATAGGAACAGATAATGTATTGAGTGCAGCTATAGCTAATCAAGTCAAAAGAGTAGTGGTTCTTAGTACTGATAAAGCTGTTTATCCTATCAATGCAATGGGGATATCAAAAGCTATGGCAGAGAAAGTGATGGTGGCAAAATCCAGGAATATTATGAATGATATAACAGTTTTGTGTGCTACCAGATATGGGAATGTAATGGCCTCAAGAGGTTCGGTCATTCCTTTGTTTATTGAACAACTGAAAAAAGCTGAGCCATTGACGGTCACAGATCCGAATATGACAAGGTTCTTAATGTCTCTAGAAGATTCTGTAGACCTGGTATTGCATGCGTTTAATCATGCAAAGCAGGGTGATCTATTCATTCAAAAAGCACCGGCCTCCACTATAGCAGATTTGGCATTGGCTTTAAAAGAACTTTTTCGGAAACAAAATGAAATAAAAATAATCGGAACCAGACATGGTGAAAAATTATATGAATCCTTAGTATCGAGAGAAGAAATGGCCAAAGCAGAAGATATGGGAAGATATTTTAGAATACCCGCAGATAATCGTGATTTAAATTATAAAAAATATTTTGTAGAAGGTGAGCAAAAAGTTTCTGAATTAGATGATTATACTTCACATAATACAGAAAGATTGAATATAGAAGGAATCAAAACTTTACTTTTAAAACTAAGTTATATACAGGAAGAACTTAATGCTTAAAGTGATGACCTTGGTCGGAACTAGACCCGAATTGATAAAAATGAGTAGAGTGATTGCTGAGTTGGATAAATATACCAGCCATACTCTGGTTCACTCCGGACAGAATTATGATTATGAATTAAATCAAGTTTTTTTTGATGATTTAGAAATTCGAAAACCGGATTATTTTCTAAATGTTGCATCAGATACCGTGGCAAAGACTATTGCTGAGGTAATCACCAGATCGGATGAAATTTTTGAGGAAGTTAAACCGGATGCTCTTATGTTGTATGGAGATACAAATACATGTTTGGCCGTAATACCTGCTAAAAGAAGGAAGATTCCTGTATTCCACATGGAAGCAGGAAATCGATGTTTTGATCAAAGAGTTCCCGAAGAGTTAAATCGTAAGGTGGTGGATCATCTGAGTGATATAAATATGGTATTAACAGAACATGCCAGGAGATATTTGTTAGATGAGGGTATAAGACCTGAGACAATTATAAAAACCGGTTCTCATATGGATGAGGTTATAAACTACTATTTACCTAAAATAGAAAAATCAGAAATACTTGATTCATTAAGATTAAACAAATATCAATATTTTATAGTAAGTACCCATAGGGAAGAAAATGTTGATACAAAAGAAAATCTATTAGATTTGTTGATCTCCTTAAATTCAATAGCAAAAGAATACCAATATCCGGTGATAGTTTCTACACATCCAAGAACCAGGAAGCGATTGGAATCTTTGACTGAAATTGAAGTCCATCCGTTAATACAGTTTATGAAGCCATTCGGATTAATAGATTATCTTTCATTACAGATGTCTGCTTTTTGTATTCTTTCTGATAGTGGTACTATTACAGAAGAAGCATCTTTACTTAATTTACCTGCGATAACTATAAGAAATGCTCATGAAAGGCCAGAAGGTATGGATGAAGGAACTTTAATTATGAGTGGGCTAAAACAAGAGAGAATATTGGAATCAATTAAAGTTATTACTATGCAGCATGACTATAAAAAGAGGACGATACCTATAGTAAAAGATTATGAAGGTGGTCCTGTTTCTAAACAAGTTGTCCGCATTATCCATAGTTATACCGATTATGTGAATCGGACAGTCTGGAAGAAATATTGATAAAGTAGAAATGAGTCCGGAAGAATTATATAAGATCATACAACAGCCTGAAAACTCATTAGTTGAATTTAAAAGGGATGATATAAGACCGGAGAGTCTGGCTAAGGAAATTGTTGCCTTTGCTAATTTTAAGGGAGGACATATCATTATTGGTGTGGATGATATAAGCAAAGAAATCATAGGCCTTCAAAGGAAAAACTTTGAAGAATGGCTTATGGATACTGTGTTTGCTAAATATATCACTCCCTCAATTATACCGATATACCAGGAAATTAGTTTAGAAAATGATAAGAAACTTGCTGTAATCACTGTGGAGCAGGGAAGTCTCAAACCCTATGCGGTTAAAAAATCAGAAACCGAAACAATTTATATAAGAATTGGAAGTACCTCTCGAATTGCAGATAGAGAGCAAATTTTGCGAATGAGCCAGGAGTCGGGTTATTATCACTTTGAGATTGCTCCTGTATCGGGAACTAGTATTCATCAGATAGATAGTGAACTTTTTTCCCATTTTTACAAGAAAACTATGGAAGAAGAAGTTGTAGACTGGAATGATTTTCAATTAAGGCTTTCCCAATTAGATTTCTTAGTTGCAGGGACTCGTTCTGAGTTTGTTTGTAGTATTGCAGGACTTATACTTTTTGGAAAAGATATTCTTCGCTTTTTACCACAATATGGTATTCGCATCATTCGCTATAAATCTACAGAAGTTGAATTAGAATGTATAGAAGATAAGTTATTTACAAACCCCATTGCCAGAATTAAAAAGTTAGCAGAAATTGAAAAAAACGGAATTGTTGATTCTGCCATAACTTATCTGGCTGAGCATCTTTCTGAGGTGAAAATTGATAAAGATGGGATTACAAGAATCCGAGAGTGGAGAGTTCCGGAATCTATTTTAAGAGAACTTATTGTAAATGGATTAATTCATAGAGATTATACGAAAAGAACTAAAAATGAAATACGAATTTTCTCTGATAGGATTGAGTTTGAAAGTGCAGGACGACTTCCGAATACTTTAACTATTGAAAAAATAAAAATAGGCCAGAAATACCCCAGAAATCCCATTTTGGTTCAGTATGCTCAGTATTTAAATCTGATGGAGCATAAGGGTTTAGGAATTCGTAAAGTTGTTCTGGCTGAACTGAAAAAACATGGTTTTGCAGAGCCTATTTTTCAAGAAACGGAAGATAGTTTTTGTGTTATTGTCTATTTTAAATGAGAGAATCATTTTGAAAATCTGTATAATCGTAGATGATTACTTACCCGGAAGCATTAAGGTAGCGGCTAAAATGATGCATGAATTAGCTGTAGAATTTGTTTCCCAGGGGCACGAAGTTATGGTAGTAACACCGGGTATCGGGATAAAAGCTAAATATGAAGTTTTAGACTTGGATAATGTAACAGTATATAGGTTTCGCTCCGGTGAGATTAAAAATGTATCAAAAGTTAAGCGAGCGATTAATGAAACTTTGCTATCTTTTAGAGCCTGGCATTTTTTAAAACCAGTTTTTAAAGAGAATCCTCAGGATTATATTATTTATTATTCTCCTACAATTTTTTGGGGATACCTGGTAGGCAAATTAAAAAAACTGTGGAATGTGAAAAGTTATTTGGTTTTGCGAGATATATTTCCACAGTGGGCAATTGATAATGGAATTTTAAAAAAGAATTCTATTATAACCAAATATTTTTTATGGTTTGAAAAAAAGAATTATTCTTCAGCAAATACTATCGGATTGATGTCAGCTAATAACTTGAGATGGTTTTCTACTTATTATAAAGGAAATGCAAAATTAGAATTACTGTATAATTGGGTTGCAGATAAGCCTGTGACTCTTACTGATAAGCCTTACAGGAAAAAACTAAATATAGAAGATAAGGTCGTTTTCTTTTATGGTGGGAATATAGGTCATGCCCAGGATATGAGCCAGATATTGCGATTGGCTAAGAATATGCAGGAATACAGGGAAGCTTATTTTGTATTGGTGGGAGCAGGAGATGAAGTTGAATTAGTTCGTAATACAATTATGAATGAAAATTTGACTAATATAACTCTATTAGATCCTGTTTCTCAGGATGAGTTTAAAAAAATGATGGCTGAATTTGATATTGGATTATTTTGTTTGAATAAAAATCATACAACGCATAATTTTCCTGGAAAAATACTTGGCTATCTGGTGCAGGAGATGCCTATATTAGGAAGTGTTAATCCGGGGAATGATCTGAAAGAGGTGATTGAAGAAGCCGGAGCCGGATTTGTAGTAGAAGCCGGAAATGATGAGGCTTTGTTAGAAAAGGCAGTGATGTTGTTGGATGCTAAATGGAGAGAAAGACTTGCCTTGAGAGGTAAGAATTTGCTTATAAAGGAATTCTTAATTTATAATACGGTTAGTAAGGTTTTACTGGATAAATAGTATTTTGAAAAGAATGATTATATTAGAATTATTTTGGGGTTGGATTCCAATCATAATTTTATTTATCTATGGTTTAGAAAAAAATAATTTTCTTATTGAGTGGGGAAGTTCTTCTAAATATTTTTCATATACAACGATTTTAATTTCATTTATTCTTTCAATTACTTACTTATATAAGCTAATTTTTTCCTTTAAGTTTAGTAAAAAAGAAGGATTATATTCTTTTTTTTTGGTCATTTCTTTTGTTTTTTTAATTGGATTATTAGGTCCTTTTTTTATTCCCCCTGCTGATACTATATATCACCTAAATGTTCTTTGGGATTTTCTTTTTTTTAAGACAACAAAGGATTATCCAAATAGAGAGTTTATCGGCAAGATAATATTTGAATCCATATCTTTCTTTGCTCAACCTGTTAAGTGGAATGAAAGGTTAAATATTGTATATGCTTTTCATCTCATTGTATTTTCTAACTTAGTTCTATCTGCTTATATTTCATCACGACTATGTTTTTTAAATGTAAAGTGGTCAGTTGTGTCTGCGGTGCTAATGATTTTATTTTTCGGGACAAGTCAATTTAGTTATATAAGTTATTATACTTTAGCTCCAACTTCGATTAATATAAGTATATATTGGCTGTTATGTTCGATGCTAATCTCTTTAATTATAAATAAATGCGAAAAGGATCAAATAATCCAGATTGGAATGTATACTTTATATGGATTATTGTTTACTCCAATATTGTATTTTCATCATAAGCAAGAAATAGGATTTCTATTTTATCTTTATCTACTCGTCTCAATCATACTTTCCTTTAAACTAATTACACACTTCGAATGGTTCTTTTTTAGAAAGTATATTTATTTACCTCTGATATTTGTAATATTATTTTTCCCGCATCTAACTCCTCTTAAGAAAATCTTTTCTATTTTTGATTTGTCATTAAAAGAGGAATTATTTAATCATGTTATGATTATAAAAAATTTATTCATTATTGGGAAGTTAAATGGACCTAGGATTTACGATACCTTATCATTCTATGGTTTTATTCCACTGATAGTGGTAAGTATTTACTTTCTATTGCCTAAGCAATATAAATTCAATAATAAAAAGAAAGAGGAAACGTTTTTTATTGCTATGCTTCCTGGCTTAATGCCTTTTTGGATACTGCTTGTTCCATTTAATGTTCTAATATGGGCAAAGTCTATAACTGCTGCAGAAGTTTTTTGGCGTGCTACTTATACCACACAATTTTGGATATCAATTGCTTACTTACTCCAGATTCTTGAACCTAAAGTAACCTTATTCATTCAGAGAAGATGCAAGCAATTATTAATAAGATGAAAAAAAAAATCTTTAATCAGTTATTTTTTTTTATAAGCTTAATATTTCTAATTGCATTATCTTATATCAGTCGCCCGCCAATTTATGGAAAATTAAAGTTTATCTTACTTAATACTTTTTGGCCTTATTATGATATAGCAAAAGAGTTGGATGAGAATTCATTAGTTAATACTAACACTTTTTTCTATTCTGACCCTGTTTCGGAATATTCCTTTTTTGCTGCATTTGGGATGCAGGTAAAGATAATCTGGAGAACACTTGATCCAATGTATGATCACACCATTCCCATCCAGACTCTCATTTCCCAATCCAATCCTCCTTCCAGGCATTGCCTCATCAACCTCAAAGGCTTTCCAGACACCTGGGTTCCCCATCTCACCGGACACTGGGATCCAATCATTTCTAACACTGCCCGCTTTTACGAACACAATGGCTATCGGGGGAAAAAGCTTGCCATTACTATAGAGAATCAATTCAAAGATAAGTGTATTGTCTTGAAAGACAAAGAACTTCCCTGGGAAGCAGGAGAAAACTTCCGCTATAGAGCTCCTAATCTGAATTATTCTGAACAACAGCAAGATGTTCATATTTTACAATTTCGTAAGAGTCTCTTTCATGATAAGTATACTATTCTAATTGATGCAGGCTTTATAACCCAGACCAGAGAAAAGCTTCTGGACTATCTTGCTGTAAATGAAATTTATCGTATTGATGAGATTTTTATTACCCATCCCCATAAGGATCATTACTCAGGACTTTATGAACTGATTCAATTTGGGATTCCTATCGGTAAGGTATGGATGAATATACCCCTGAAAGAAAACTGTGACCGAGAAATTCCCTGGGGCTGTGATTATCAAGATTTACTAAAGTTGCAAAATCTAATGAAGGAAAAAAACATTTCTTATTCTGAAATTCATCATACAGATCCGAAAAATCCTAAAGTTCTGTATCAGGATGAGTTTAATAAATTGGAACTACTCTTTGCCAGTCCTCCTGTAAATCCTCAGGCCGGGAATGTCGACATTAATGATTTATCCATGATTATGAAGTTAAAAACTAATAAAACAACCTATCTTTTCACCGGGGATTTAAATAGTTCTTTAAGTGAATACTTAAAGTCTGAACCGGCTTTTCAGGCTGATATTTTCAAAGTGTCTCATCATGGAACGGAAGGAACAGCTTCTAATAACTTTTTTGATAGGGTAAATGCTAAAGTGGGTATAGTTCCCGGACCGAAGCATCTGTGGTGTGCAGAGAGAAGTGTCCGTATACGGGATTACTTTAAATCTAAGAAAACAAAAATGTATATTTCCGGTTTTCATGGAGATATTCTAATCAGACATTTTAGAGATAAAGAATATAAGATTTCCACGGAAATATCGCCTGAGGAAATTTGTGGAGAAAAGAAGTCTCTCTTTCGGAGAATTTTGGAATTTACTTTTACATTTGACTGAATTCAGGAAGAAAAATTAAATAATACGTAAAATGAAGTCCCGACGATTTTTTAATACATCTAATTAGACCTAAGTTCTAATAAAACTACCTACCGTGAAAGAATGAGAGTCCGAATTTGATTTAGAGTATGGCTTGACTTGCCAGAAACAATAAAAAAAATGAACTGATAGTTCCAAAATGAATAATATCAGGCCCTATCCTCCATCTTATACCCGCAGGCATTCCCGTATCCATGAGAGAATTCTTTTAAGCTTTTTCTTTCAGTTTGTTGTGGGGGCTTCTCTTGTCATATTTTTATCTACCTATTTTAAATGGGGCTTCTTTTTTTGGAAAACGATAGATTTAAATAGTAAAAATACGCTTATCGGGATTATTGTAGCCTTTTTTGGAATAACTTATACCTTGAGAAGGCTACTTCGGTATCCCGGAGCCCAGTCGGTCGCTTATGTCTTACCTACTGTTGCCATTGGTTATGGTTTGTTAATACCCTATTTTCTTGTCGAGAGGCTGGCGTATAGCTCCCAGGTAATGTTGATAGGTTTCAGTGTTACGCTTTTCTGGTGTTATGTCGGATATTTTATAGGAAATCGATATCGCTTGGTTCGCTATGCCCTCGTGCCCCTCGGTGAGGCAAAAGAGCTAAAAGAAACCCATGGCGTTTTATTTCTCAGGCTTTCGAAACCTGATTTGACCAATGAAAGAGTGAATGCTGTAATTGCGGATCTTCGGAGTCCGGAGCTTTCAGCGGAATGGGAGAAGTTTTTAGCCCACTGTACCTTAAGTAGGATTCCGGTTTTTCATATTAAACAGGTAAAAGAATCCCTGACCGGCAGGGTAAAAATTAACCATCTTTCAGAAAATGAGTTTGGTTCTCTTCTTCCTTCCCGATTTTATGAAAAAGTGAAACGGTTAATCGATATTTTCGCGGTTCTTTTTTTATTTCCCTTTTTAATACCCTTCCTTGTTTTTGTGGGCATATTAATTAAATTGGAAAGTAAAGGGCCCGTTTTTTTCTTACAGAAGCGCATGGGTTTTCGAGGCCGTTCTTTTACTATGTTTAAGTTCAGGAGTATGTATACGGATAGGAAAGGAAAAGGTTTTACAGAAGGGGGAGGTGACCCACGGATAACAAAGGTTGGGAAAGTTATACGTAAATACCGTATTGATGAGCTCCCTCAGGTTTTTAATATTCTTATCGGACAGATGAGCTTTATAGGCCCCAGACCGGAGTCTCTTGAGTTATCAGAGTGGTACGAAAAAGAAGTACCCTTTTTTAGTTACAGGCATGTGGTGAGGCCCGGAATTTCCGGTTGGGCGCAGGTAGAGCAGGGATATGCAGCCGAAGTCGAGGGAATGAACGTGAAGTTGGAATATGATTTTTATTATATAAAGCATTTTTCTTTTTGGTTGGATACATTAATTACCTTTAAAACGATTAAGACAATTTTAACAGGATTTGGTGCAAGGTAAGAGTTTTAGGAGATATTATTATGTGTGGAATTGTAGGATATATAGGTGAAAAAGAAGTTACTCGAATTTTATTGGAAGGCTTGAAGCGTTTAGAATACCGCGGATATGATTCGGCGGGAATTGCTATTTTAGATAATGCTGAAATTTCAGTTGTAAAAGAAAAAGGCAAGATTGCAGAGCTTGAACGATCGATTCCTCAGAAAAAATACGAAAACAACATTGGTATTGCTCATACCCGCTGGGCGACTCATGGAGAGCCTTCTAAGGCAAATGCACATCCTCACCTAAGTTTTGATGGAAAAATTGCCGTAGTTCATAATGGTATTATTGAAAATCATGCCATTTTAAAAAAGAGACTTCAGGCGGAAGGTGTAAGCTTTAAAAGTGAAACCGATAGCGAAGTCCTACCTCACCTGATAGCTAAATATTATAACGGGAGTATAGAAAAGGCAGTTCAAAAAGCTCTGCTGGATGTGGAAGGAACATTTGGTATATTGGTTCTCTGTTTAGATGAACCTGAGGTGATTATAGGTGCGAGGCATGGTTCTCCTGTTGTATTAGGAATCGGACATAATGAAATGTTTATTGCCAGCGACATTTCTGCTATAGTCTCTTACACTCGAAATGTGGTGTATTTGGAAGATAATGAAATGGTTGTTCTAAAGAAGAATCAATATCGGACACTTTCCCTAACTGCAACCGAAATTATTAAAGAAGTTCATGAAATTGATTGGAATATTGAACAAATCGAAAAAGCTGGTTTTGAGCATTTTATGTTAAAAGAAATTTTTGAACAACCGGAAACTATCCAAAACGCATTTCGTGGTCGAATGCTTATGGATGAAGGGATTTCAAAATTAGGAGGGATTCCTTTTAATAGTTCGGAATTTCATAAAGTGGATAGGATTATCAT
Organism: Leptospiraceae bacterium; assembly: GCA_024233835.1. Taxonomy (NCBI): domain Bacteria; kingdom Pseudomonadati; phylum Spirochaetota; class Leptospiria; order Leptospirales; family Leptospiraceae; species Leptospiraceae bacterium. Next base: position 366,408 of record JACKPC010000007.1, on the reverse strand, counting down.
AATCGCCTGTGGAACCAGTTATTATGCGAGCCTTGTAGGAGAGTATTTGCTTGAAGACATCGCTGAAATTCCTGTTGAGGTAGAATATGCATCCGAGTTTCGTTATCGTAACCCAATAATAACTCCCAACACGGTTGTATTTGTTATCAGTCAATCGGGAGAAACAGCTGATACCCTGGCTGCTTTACGGGAAGCAAGGCGAAAGGGGGCTAAAGTTTATGGCATAACCAATGTGGTGGGTTCTACTATAGCCAGAGAAACAGATGGTGGAGCCTATATTCATGCGGGTCCTGAAATAGGTGTGGCTTCAACGAAAGCCTTTACTTCTCAATTGGTTGTTTTGATTTTAGTTACATTAGCTTTCGGAAGGAGAAGCCGTCTTTCAAGAGATAAAGGTATTCGTATTCTTAAAGGTCTAAAAGAACTTCCTGAAAAAGTAAGAGAAGTATTGGCTCAGGCTGAACATATTAAGAAAATCGCAGAGAAGTATCATGCCTATAATAATGCACTGTATCTCGGAAGAGGATATAACTATCCGGTTGCTTTAGAAGGTGCTTTAAAGTTAAAAGAAATTTCTTATGTGCATGCAGAAGGCTATCCGGCGGCTGAAATGAAACACGGGCCAATAGCTCTTATCGATGAGAATATGCCGGTGGTAGCCATTGTTACGAACTCAAGCATTATCGACAAGGTGATTAGTAATATACAGGAAGTAAAAGCAAGAAAAGGGCAGGTAATTGCTATTGCTACAGAGGGGAATGCTAGTATTCAAGAACTTTGTGATGATGTAATCTATGTTCCCGATGTAATTGAACCTCTTTCTCCTATAATTAATACGATCCCTTTGCAGTTATTTGCTTATTATATTGCCGTGATGCGCGATTGTACAGTTGACCAGCCGAGAAATTTGGCGAAAAGTGTTACAGTAGAGTAAGGATACTATTATATAACCAGTAATAAAGAAATTAATTTATGAAAAAAGCACTAATAACAGGAATAACAGGTCAGGATGGTTCATATTTAACAGAACTATTATTAGAAAAAGATTATGAAGTATACGGAATTGTCAGGAGAGCTTCACTTTTTAATCGTAATCGTATAGAACACCTTCGTGGAAATAAAAACTTGAATTTGATTTATGGAGATATGACTGATTCTAGTAATCTAAATCGAATATTAGAAAAAGTTCAACCTGAGGAAATTTATAATCTCGCTGCACAATCACATGTTCAGGTTTCTTTTGAAGTTCCGGAATATACAGCAGAAGTGGACGCGGTAGGAACTCTTCGTTTATTAGATGCAATTAAACAAACCGGTGTTAAGTGCCGGTTTTATCAGGCATCTACATCTGAGCTCTATGGTAAGGTTCAAGAAATTCCTCAGACAGAAACAACCCCCTTTTATCCACGTTCTCCTTATGCAGTAGCCAAGTTATATGCCTACTGGGCGGTAGTGAATTATAGGGAAGCCTTTGGTTTACATGCTTCAAATGGAATTTTGTTTAATCATGAATCTCCCAGAAGAGGGGAAGGTTTTATTACCCGAAAAATCACTCTCGGTCTCGCAGAAATTCTTTCCGGTGAAAGAGACGTATTGTATCTGGGGAATATAGATGCAAAACGAGATTGGGGTTATGCTCCTGATTATGTAGAAATGATGTGGATGATGTTACAGCAGGATACGCCTGATGACTATGTAGTGGCTACTAATGAGACACATACGGTAAGAGAATTTGTAGAAAAGTCTTTCTCCATTGGTGGAATCGATATTGAGTGGCAGGGAAAAGGTGTGGAAGAAAAAGGCGTTGATAAGAAAACGGGAAAGATTCGGATAGGGATTGATAAGAAGTATTTTCGACCTACAGAAGTGGATATTTTAATCGGAGATCCGAAAAAAGCAAAAGACAAACTTGGCTGGGAACCTAAAGTGAAGTTTGAAGAATTGGTAAGAATTATGACCATAGCTGATTGTAAGGCTAAAGGGATAAAGCTCTAACGTTATTAAAGTGTTTATGAGAATGAGAAGATATTTCAGGAAAATCAATACTGCTATAAGAATCTTAAGAACGCAAGGATTTCGAGCTGTATTCTTACAGATCAAATTAAAAATATTCCATAAGCGAAAATATGAAATTTGGATAAAAGAGATTGAAGGAAGGAATGAAATAAATATTTTATCTGATTTTAAAAAGAAGCCAAAAATATCTATAATATTAGCTACGTATAATAGTGATTTGACATATCTGGAAGAGTGTATTGAATCAATTTTAAAGCAGAAATATAGTAATTGGGAGTTATGTATAGCCGATGATGCTTCTACAGATGTTGAGGTTAAAAAGGTATTACAGGCATATTCAGAAAGGGAGGAGAAAGTTAAAATAATATTTAGAGAAAAAAATGGACATATTTCTGCTGCTACAAATACTGCTTTGAGTCTTGCATCTGGTGAATATATTACAATGGTGGATCATGATGATATTGTACCTTCACACGCACTTCTTGAGTTTGTTTCTTTATTGAATAAAAATCCGAATGCGGAATTGATTTACTCCGATGAAGATAAAATAGATAAAAATGGAAAGCGATTTGGTCCTTTTTTTAAACCAGATTTTTCTCCAGATACATTTAATTCAATAATGTATATAGGACATCTTACGTTATATAAGAGAAGTATAGTTGAAGAAATAGGTGGTTTTCTGGAAGACTATTGTGGTTGTCAAGATTATGAAATGACAAGAAGATATATTGGAAAAGTTGGTTATTCAAATATATATCATATACCTAAAATATTGTACCATTGGAGGGTTGCTGAGGGTTCTATAGCTGAAAATCCGGAAAATAAGCCATATGCATTTGAGAATGCTAAAAAAGCAATAAAACGTGATTTGAAAGAGCAGTGTACTGTTGAAAATGGAGTATTCAAAGGAGTTTATGTTGTTAAATATAAAGCAGATTTTAGTAAGAAAGTTTCCATCGTTATTTGTACTAGAGATAAAGTTTCTTTATTAAGAAGTGCGATAAATTCTATTCTTAACAAGAGTACTTATACAAATTATGAAATAGTCGTTGTGAATAATAATAGTATTGAAGAAGAAACTTTAAATTATTTCAAAGAAATTGTAAAGTTAAAAAATCCTATAACTATAATTGATGATTATAGTAAGTTTAATTTTTCAAAACTTAATAATAAAGCAGTATCTATGTGTAGTGGTGAATTTATAATTTTTTTAAATAATGATACGGAAATTATATCAAAAAGTTGGATAGAAGATCTTTTAGGTTATGCACAGAAATCACATATAGGTGCAGTTGGAGCGAAGCTTTATTTTGAGGATTACACTGTTCAACATGCAGGAGTGATAGCAGGACTTGGTAGTGAAAATATTGCCGGCCATGTTTTTCGTGGAGTAAATAGAGAGCATTCGGGATATTATGGTTCTTTAATGGTTCCATATAACTACTCTGCAGTTACTGCTGCTTGTATGATGGTGGAAAGAAAGAAATTTGAAGAAGTTGATGGTTTTGACGAAGAACTGGAAATTGCTTATAATGATGTAGACTTATGTTTCAAACTTTTGAATAAAGGTTATTACAATGTAGTATTACCTTTTGTTGAATTATTTCACTATGAATCAAAAACAAGAGGTATAGAAGATACAAAAGAAAAGCTTAAAAGATTTGAGAAAGAAAGAAATTATATGAGTAAAAGGTGGAAAAGTATAATTGAAGGGGATCCGTATTATAATAAAAACCTTTCTTTGCATTATGGAGAAGAATATTTACCATCATTTTATACTTGAATAACTATGAATAATATAAAAATTATAGTTGCTTATCACAAGGAATCTTCAGTGTATCAGAGTAATGTTTATATACCTATACATGTAGGAGCAAAGATATCTAATATAAAACTACCATTTATTCGGGATGATAGTGGAGTTAATATATCAGAAAGAAACGAAAGTTATTGTGAATTAACTGCCATATATTGGTCTTGGAAAAATTTAGATACTGATTTTATAGGTTTTATGCATTATAGAAGATTTTTATTTTTTAATTCTAGTTTTTTATTTAACCTCAAGAGATATTTTTATAACTTTGGAAGATTAATACATTCTCGATTAATTATTAATAAAATATTAAATATGCCTGAGTTATTTCAATTTAAAACATCTGATTTTGCAATTATAACTGAAGAATTAAGAAAAAGCGAAAAGATAATCCCATTATTATTACAAGAGTATGATGCTATCTTGCCAAAGAAAGAATATTTAGGAAAAAAAGTTATTACTCAATATGCTCAATGTCACGATGAAGTGGATCTAAAGATATTTTATGAAACAGCCGGAGAATTGTATCCAGAGTTAGGAGAATATATTTACGATTCAGTATTACAAAGATATTTATATCCAGCAAATATGTTTGTAATGAGAAGGGTACTGTTTCAGGAATATTGTGAATTTCTATTTAACATACTTTTTGAAGTGGAGAAAAAAATAAATATCAATGAAAAGATAGGTTATCAGAGAAGAGTTATTGGATTTTTAGCTGAACGATTTATGTTCCCTTTTATTGAGTATAAAAAGCATACATCAAAAATTAAAGTCAAAGAAGTTGATATAATTTTGTTTCAAAGTTGAGGCTATGGTGAATTCTAAATTTGTATCTATTATAATGCCGGTTTATAATTCTGAAAGATTTATAGCTCAAAGCATTGATAGTGTGCTGAAACAGACATACAAGAATTACGAACTTATTGTAATAGATGATCTTTCAACTGATAATAGCCGGGATGTAATTGACAGGTATCAGAAAAAAGATAAAAGAATAATGCCTATTTTTAAAGCTCAAAATTCCGGTTCAGCGGACACTCGAAATAAGGGAATTGAAAAAGCTTCTGGAAACTACATTGCTTTTCTTGATTCTGATGACATCTGGGATGAACATTTTCTTGAAAAGCAACTTGTATATATGAAAGAAAAGGGTTCTGTTTTTTCTTTCTGTAGTTATCGAATTATTGATGAAGAGGGAGTTGAGGTATTAAAACCACATATTGTGAAACCGGAACAAGTTGACTATAAAACAAATCTTCTTTTTAATAGGGTTGGTCTTTTAACAGCTATTTATAATGCAGATTACTTTGGAAAATTATATTTTGATGTTTCTTTAAAAAGTATAAGGGATGATTATGCCCTTTGGTTGGATATATTAAAAAAGATTCCTTATGGTTATGGGAATCCTGAAATTCTTGCTAGCTTTAGGCAGAGAAGGGGCTCGATTACCTATTCTAAAAAAAAGTTATTCTGGCCGCATTACAGAATGCTAAAGAACCGAGAAAAACTGGGTATATTTCGCTCTTTATTTTATACACTGCATTTTTCTTATTATGCCTGGAAAAAGTATTTTTTTAGAAAACGATGAATCCTGAAATAAAAGTTTCAATCTTACTTTCAACTTATAACAGTGAAAGGTATTTGAAAGAGCAATTAAGTTCTATTATAAACCAGACTTATGCTGATTGGAATTTATTGATAAGAGATGATGGTTCCACAGATTCTACTCTCGAAATAATTAAATCATTTAATGAACTCAGGTTTAAGGTTTTAGAAGTGGGTCCAAACCTCGGAACTATAAGAAGTTTCTCCAGACTATTGGAATTAGATACAGACTCCGATTACTTTTTCTTTTGTGACCATGATGATATCTGGAATGAAAAAAAAGTGGAATATCAGTTGTTAGAGATGATTAAAATTGAAAAGGAAAAAGGAAGTGATTACCCTATATTGATACATTCTGACTTAACCTTAGTTGATGAAAATAACACAATCATAGCAGATTCTATGTGGAGTTATGGGAAGTTTTTTCCACATAGAAAAAGTGTTCCACAACTAATCGTTCAGGGAACAGTTACCGGTTGTACTATAATTGGAAACAGAGCACTTCATAGTAAAATATTTCCAATACCAAATACTGTATTAATGCATGATTGGTGGGCAAGCATAATTGCTTCCCTTTTTGGATGTATAATTTCTGAGAATAAAACTACAATCTTTTATAGATTACACTCTACAAACCAAATAGGCACTCAAAAGTCTTCCATATTACAGACATGGAATAGGATAACAAAACCAGATAAGTTTATAAAATATTTTTATGGAACATTTATGCAAGCTGAAGAGGTATATAATCGATTTCAGATAAATCTAAATAAACAGCAAAAAGAGATATTCTTAGTGTATATAAATTTGTTGGATTATAGTCGATTTAAAAGAATTTATCTTGCACTAAAGTATGGATTTGTTCGTTCCACATATTATCGAAATATATTGTATTATATAGTTCTATTTTTTGCTTCCAAAAAGAAATTAGATGAAAGACGAGATTACTTGAAGAGCCAAGGTAAATGACAACGATTAAAAAATACAATATACCCGGTCCTATCCTAATAGAACCAAAAGTTTTTGGTGACGAGCGTGGATTTTTTCTAGAATCATTCAAAGCTTCTTTATTTGAGAAAGAAGGTATACCTTCTTTTTTTCCACAGGATAATCACTCCCGCTCGAAAAGGGGAGTCTTACGTGGCTTACATTTTCAAATTCCTCCTTATGAACAGGGAAAATTGGTAAGAGTTGTGAGGGGGAAGGTTTTTGATGTGGCTGTAGATATTCGCAAAGGATCTTCATACTACGGACAATGGATAGGTGTTGAGCTATCAGGGGAGAATAAACATATTTTTTGGGTTCCGCCGGGTTTTGCTCATGGCTTTTTAGTTCTGGAGGATGATACCGACTTTTTATATAAGGTTACACGGGAGTATTCGCCGGAGCATGAGCATGGAATTATATACAATGATCCTGATATTTCTATACCCTGGCAGGATATTCTGAAAACAGGAGATATTGCCTTATCAAAAAAAGATATGATATTACCTTCATTAAAGAGTTTTACTACTCCATTTAGATATTAAATATAGAGGAAATTATGTTATGAAAAGACATATTTTAGTTACAGGTGGTGCCGGATTTATTGGAGTAAATTTTGTTTATGATATATTAGAAAGATATAAAGATATACAGGTCACGGTTCTGGACAAGTTGACGTATGCGGGAAATCTGAAGAGTCTACAGGTTCTTGAACAGGATGAACGATTTAGATTTATTCATTCCGATATCGCAGAAAAGGGAGAGTTATTCCGTGATCTGGTAGAATGCGATTATAGTGAGGTGGTGCATTTTGCAGCTGAGAGTCATGTGGATAGATCTATAAGTGGGCCGGAAGATTTTGTCTTTACAAATGTGGTGGGTACTTTTAATTTATTAGAACATGCAAGGCAGAGGTACGAAGCAGGGAAGTTAAATCGATTTTTACATGTATCTACAGACGAAGTTTTTGGGAGCCTTGAGAAGGATGGCTTTTTTACAGAAAAAACATCCTATGCACCAAATTCTCCTTACTCGGCCAGCAAAGCTTCTTCGGATCACTTTGTTAGAGCCTACTATCATACTTATAAATTGCCTGTTGTAACTACAAACTGTTCTAATAATTACGGGCCCTATCAATTTCCGGAAAAATTAATTCCCTTGATGATCTTGAATTGTTTGCAGGGGAAAAAATTGCCCGTATATGGAAAAGGTGAGAATATTCGAGATTGGTTATATGTCAAAGACCATTGCTCAGCTATCTCTACTGTATTAGATAAAGGGAATTTAGGGGAAACTTATGTAATTGGAACCCGTAATGAAATGAGAAATATTGATATTGTAAATCTGATTTGTGATATCATGGATGAAAAAAATCCAGAAGGAAAACTGCATCGAAACTTGATTGAGTATGTGAAGGATAGACCCGGTCATGATTTTCGCTATGCCATTGATCCTGCAAAAATCGAAACAGAACTTGGCTGGAAGCCACAATACTCTTTCGAAAAAGCTATTCGTGAGACAATTAATTGGTATTTGGAAAATCAAAGCTGGTGGAAGGAAGTGTTGGATGGCTCCTATCAGCAGTATTATGAAAAACAATATGGGAGTAGGTGATCGTGTTAAAAAAGGTATATGAAATTACTTTTCAGTGGATTGAACAAGATGAAGACATTCTATCATAAATCTTTAACTCCGGAAAAATGGAGTGAGAAACCTATGGAATATCAGATTATGAGTATCGGAGTTGAAATATGAATCGTAAAGGAATTATTCTTGCCGGTGGTTCCGGTACCAGGCTTTATCCTGTTACTTATGTGGTATCTAAACAGCTTTTGCCAATCTATGATAAACCGATGATATACTATCCCTTAAGTATTCTAATGCTGGCTGGAATTCGAGAAATTCTTATTATTTCTACACCTGAGGCTACACCGCTTTTTCAACAGTTATTGGGGAATGGAAAAATTTGGGGTATAGATATACAATATGCAGTGCAACCCTCACCTGATGGTCTGGCTCAGGCCTTTTTAATCGGTGAAAGGTTTATTAATGGAGCTGAATCTTCCTTGATACTGGGTGATAATATATTCTTTGGTGATGGGATGGAATCTTTATTGAAAGATACAAATGCTAACAAGGATACGGCTACTGTTTTTGCTTATCATGTTCATGATCCGGAAAGATACGGAGTTGTAGACTTTGACAAAACCGGAAAAGTTTTATCTATAGAAGAAAAGCCTAAAGTTCCCAAATCAAATTATGCTGTAACCGGTTTGTATTTTTATGATAAGAATGTGGTGGGATATGCTAAAAGCTTAAAGCCTTCTAATCGTGGAGAATTGGAGATAACTGATTTAAACAAGTTATACTTGGAAGCAGGAAACCTGGATGTACAGCTGATGGGAAGGGGTTATGCCTGGCTGGATACGGGAACACATGAATCCTTATTAGAGGCTTCTAATTTTGTGGAAACAGTAGAAAAAAGGCAGGGTTTAAAAATTGCCTGTCCGGAAGAAATTGCTTTTCGCAAAAACTTTATTACTGCCGAACAATTAGAAAAACTCGCAGAACCCTTAAAGAAAAATACCTATGGTGAGTATCTTTTACAAATTTTAAAGGAAGAATTGCGATGAAAGTTCTGTATACGGGTTCTCTGGGGCAACTTGGGTATGAACTGCAAAAAGTATTTAATAAAAAAAGCATATACTCTAAGGGCTATGACATTCAAGATTGGGATATTAGTTCATATGAAATATCTAAAAAAGTTTTATTGCAAGAAAAGCCTGATATCCTGATTAATTGTGCGGCCTATACTGCTGTAGATAAAGCTGAGGAAGACATAGAGTTAGCTTACAGGATAAATGCAGAAGCCGTCAAGGCCTTAGCAGAACTCTGTCAGGAATTTAGAATATACTTTATACACATTTCTACAGATTTTATTTTTACCAGAAAGACTAGGGAGGATGTACTTCCTTGGACTGAAAAAGATTTTTCTGAGACAGAAGGAGTGTATGCTCTTTCCAAAAAGCAGGGGGAAGAAAAGCTTTTCGAAGTCTTAAAGCAAACGGACAGGCTAAGCAATATCGAAGATTTCACAACAGCTCTTCTTATTCGAACCAGTTGGGTTTATTCCTCACACGGTAAAAATTTCCCCAAGACTATTCTGCGTTTAGCCGGAGAAAAAGAGAGCTTAGGAGTCATTGAAGAGCAAATCGGAAGACCGACCTATGCAGAAGATTTAGCTGAATTTATAGCAAGATACATTGATATAAAACTAAAGGGTTCTGAGAAAACTTTTGAACTCCTACCCGGTGGTATCTATCATTTTTCTAATTCCGGTGTGGCAAGCTGGTATGATTTTGCTTATGAAGTATTAGAAAAATATTATGAAAGAAATTCTCATGCCATTAAAATAAATCTTCGTCCTATAAAATCCTCTGAGTATCCGACTCCTGCACTAAGGCCTTTTTTTTCCGTGATGGATTTAAGTAAAGCAAGGACTATCTGGCCTAATATTCCTCATTGGAAAGAAGGTGTTTCGAGGTTTTTAGATGAACTATCGGTCTTATAAATCAGGAGTAGGGAATAAGAGTAAAAATAAAACAGGCTCCTTCTCCTACTTTTGAGTTTGCATGAATTTTTCCACCGTGTAATTCTACAATTTGACGGGTTATGCTTAAACCCAGGCCCTTACTTTCGGAAGATATGGCTTCTTCTTTTTCGTAAGGCATAAATATTCTTTCAAGAAACTCTTCCGGAATCCCCACTCCTGTATCCGAAACTTTCACTTCAATAAACTTTTCTTCGGAAAGAAGATCCCTGCGATTTTCTTCTTCTACTTTTAGGCTAATACTCTTTGCCTCAATAGTAATTTCCCCTTCATTTGTAAAACGAATCGCATTTTCTAAGAGATTATGAAAGACCTGTATCAAGCGATTTTCATCCCCTAAGACGGGAGGTAGTTCTTCCGGAATATTATTTCTTACATATAAGTTTTTTCTGCTAAGAATTGGTGAAAGGAGATCTAAAGCAACTGTAGCTGTAGCCTTTAGGTTTACAGGACCTGTCTGAAGTTGAATTTTCTTTTGCTCAAAGGAGCTAAAATCTTCCAGTATTTTGGATAGATGAACAATTTGTTCGATTCGTTTTTGTATTTCACTGAGTTTATTTTTGTATTCCTGTATTGTTTTTCGTTTTTTAGAACTGAGAGTGATTTGGATTAATCCCAGGATTTTTTCTCCGGGGGTTTTTATTTCTTCCGCAGTTCTGTGAAAAAGAATTTTTGCATCATTTAAAGATTCCTTTAAATCCTGAACTTTTTCTGAGGATTGTATTACACTGTCTTTTTGGGAAAGAATGACTTCTTCCTGGGTTTGAATCACTACTTCTCTGGCTTTTTGTTTCTCGGAAAGTAAGCTGTATTCTCGATATACCATTCCTAAAAATAAAAATAAAACACCTAAGATTTCAAAACCATTTGAAATGAGAGGAGTCTCGATTTTGGATTGATACACACCCGGTAAGACTAATAGAGCCGTAAAGTGAAAACAACTTGCAAAGAGCATAAATATGGCTGGTTTAAATAGCTGTAAAAGTGATCGAAGACCCATAAGGGAGAATATAATAAAATAAAAAAGAATGAATCCCGAATTAAGCCTGTCCTGTATTCCGGGAAAAAATGGAAAAAAGAGAAACACTATAGGACTAAAAAATAAGAGTTTTGAGTAAGATGTTTTCTCTTCTAATTCATATTCTAATAAGAGATATTTGGTGGAAAATATAAAATATAAAATTGCACTAAAACTTAAATATAGTTGTAAATAAGTTGGTAAAAAAAGCATCCAGGAGGGAGGATTGCTCAGAATAAATAAAGAGAAGAAGATACTTGTTTTATCTTTTGTTTGTCTATACTGAAAAACAAGATAGAAAAATACGGGTAAACTCAAACCAAAAAGAATATAAGGATAAAATGTTTGCATAGTTTATGTTAAAAATAATTCTGAAACGATATTTGATCTTTTTTAGGCGAAAAAAAGGATAAATTAGTAAGGTAAAACTTACGTCTCAGCATTAACAAAATAGTAGAGTATAAGTTTGATACAAATGCAATCAAAAAATAGGGATTGAAAGGAATATTCTTTTTGCATCCTCTAAGAAAAGATGATTTTTAATTGAAATATATCCTTAAAGAAATATGATAAAACTCAGCTTAGAGGAAATGATATGGTGCTACACGAGTTAAATGGTTATATGCGAGTAGAATGGTTAGAAAATGAAAAAGCCATACTCGATAAATGGTATAGTTTATTATTAACAGTAGAACAATTTGAAGAGGCGGTTCTTGTCAAGGGTCTTGAATACAGTAAAAAACATGCTGGAAGAGCCTGGATCGTTGATATGACAGAAGCCAGAGGGGCCTTCAGTCCTGAAATTCAGGAGTTTATTAAGGATAAAGTTTTTCCGGAATTTACGAAGAATGGAGTTAAATACTTTATAACAGCGAAAGGTGAGAGTGCGATTACTCGTTTAAGTAACCAGATTTACGAGGCACAACTCGGACCGGCAGGAATTATGCTTTTAGAAGTTCCATCTTTTGAAGTAGCCAAGCAATGGTTAAAAGATAATTAATTTGAGTAAGAATGATATGTTTGAAATAACGTTTGTTATTTTTTAAAAAAGCTTCTAATAAAAAACCTATTGACGTTTTATACGAATCCAATTTCCTAGCAGACAAGAATGGTGCAAAACCTTGAAGATAGCCATACCTAAAGAAACGAAACAATTAGAAAGAAGGGTGGCACTCACTCCTGATGTCATAAAAAGCCTTATCAAAGCGGGCTTTTCCTGCTCTATCGAAGCAGGTGCCGGGGAACAATCAAATTTTCTCGACAATGTTTATAAAGAAGTAGGTGCCGAGGTAGTATCGGACAAAAAGAAACTCTTTTCCGATGCAGATGTTATTTTGCGCGTGAATGCTCCTGAAGTCGAGGAAATAAAGCTTTATAAAAAAGGAGCCGTACTGATATCCTTTTTATATGCCTATACCATCCCGGATGTTATAGATGCTCTTTCGAAAGCAGGAGTTCAGGCATTCTCAATGGATGCTGTCCCTCGGATTTCTCGCGCTCAGAAAATGGATGCCTTAAGTTCTCAGGCTAACCTTGCAGGTTATAAAACTGTAATCTTAGGTGCAAATGCTCTCGGTAAAATTTTTCCTCTCATGATGACGGCTGCCGGTACTATCACTCCTGCTAAAGTTCTAATTTTTGGTGCAGGTGTTGCGGGTCTGCAAGCCATTGCAACTGCCAAAAGGCTGGGGGCTATAGTGGAGGTAACCGACGTTCGTCCGGAAACCAAGGAACAGGTTGAATCCCTCGGAGGAAGGTTCCTGGAGGTTGCGGGAGAAGGAGTCAAAACCGAAGGTGGTTATGCCAAAGAGGTTTCTCAGGAATACCTCCAGAAGCAAAAAGAGATGATTGCCAAACATATTAAAGAAGCTGATATTGTGATTACAACAGCTCTTGTCATTGGTAAAAAAGCTCCGATTCTTGTAACGGAAGAAATGGTGAAATCTATGAAACCCGGTTCCGTTGTTGTGGATATGGCAGTTGAGTCCGGGGGAAACTGCGAAGTGAGTGAATTGAATAAAACCGTGGTGAAGCACAATGTCACTATCATCGGGCAGGCAAATTTACCCTCTTCTCTTCCTGTAAATGCAAGTGAGTTATATGCGAAGAATATCAGCACTCTTCTTCTGCATCTGGCCACTAAAGATGGGTTTAAATGGGAAATGGATGAAGACATTACCAAAGGTAGTTTGATTGTTCATAATGGTGAATTGGTGCATGCTTTCACAAAGGAAATTTTAAAGAGATAAGTTATGGAGTTAATTTATATTCTAATACTGGCTATATTTGTGGGGTTCGAGTTAATCTCTAAGGTTCCTCCTACCCTGCATACACCTCTCATGTCAGGTTCTAATGCGATTTCCGGGATCACGATAGTTGGAGCCCTTATCTGTGCGGGTCGAGTGGAAAATTATCCTGTAAGTAAGATTCTGGGTCTGCTTGCACTTTTCCTGGCAACTTTGAACGTTGTGGGCGGATACCTGGTAACAGATAGAATGTTACAGATGTTTAAGAAGAAGAAATAGGAGGGAGAATGGAAAATCAAATTGTAAAAATCGCATATCTCGTTGCTTCCGTTCTCTTTATTTTCGGAATCAAAATGCTTGGAAAAACCTCTACTGCAAGAAACGGAAACCTCGTTTCTTCTCTGGGTATGCTCGTAGCGGTCGTAGCGGTTCTTTTTGAAAAAGAACTCGTGGGTAAAATCGGTATTACTTTTCCGGAAATTCTGGCTACTTTTCTTATTTCTTCTGTAGTAGGGATTGTAATTGCGAAAAAGGTGGAAATGACTTCCATGCCGGAGATGGTCGCACTTTTCAACGGGTTTGGAGGAGCTGCTTCTGTTTTTGTCGCTGTTTCCGAATACTGGAGGATGTACGATCAGAATAGCTTTGCTACGGAAATGAACGCTGTAGTAGGGATATCTATTATCCTCAGTATCATTATTGGTGCAGTTACTTTAACCGGTTCTCTAATTGCTTTTGGAAAACTGAGTGAGAAAATCACCGGAAAAGCGATAGTATTCCCCGGTCAGCATTTACTGAACCTTCTATTCTTCCTCGCTTCTATCGGAGCCAGCATAATGGTACTTCTCCAGCCCCAGGATCTGATGTTTGTTATGATTGTGGTTGGAATTGCTTCTCTTTTAGGAGTTTTAACCGTGATTCCTATCGGTGGTGCGGATATGCCGGTGGTGATTTCACTCTTAAACTCTTACTCAGGAATTGCAGCCTGTACCACAGGATTTGTTCTGAATAACCAGCTCTTAATTATTGCAGGAGCTCTTGTGGGAGCTTCGGGAATCATCCTGACTCAGATTATGTGTAAGGCCATGAACCGTTCCCTTATGAATGTGCTCTTAGGTGGCTTTGGGCAGACTGTAGGTGGAAGTACCGGTTCCGGACAGGAAATCGTGGTGAAAGAAGTGGATGCTGAAGGTGCTGCTATGATCTTTGATTCTGCTTCTACAGTGATTATTGTTCCCGGTTATGGAATGGCCGTAGCTCAGGCTCAACACGTAGTTCGTGAATTAGCCGACCTGGTCGAAAAGAAAGGTGCTTCTGTAAAATTTGCGATTCACCCGGTTGCGGGTAGGATGCCCGGTCACATGAACGTTCTTCTGGCTGAAGCCAATGTAAGCTATGATAAGTTAGTAGAAATGGAACAGATAAACGACGAGTTTAACTCCTGTGACGTTTGCCTTATCATTGGAGCAAATGATGTGGTAAACCCGGCTGCCAGGAATAACCCGGAAAGTCCGATTTATGGAATGCCTATCTTAAACGCAGATAAAGCCAGAACGGTGATTATGTGTAAACGGAGTATGGCTTCCGGTTATGCGGGTATACAGAACGAATTATTTGGTTATGAAAACTGTCTGATGCTTTTTGGAGATGCCAAAGCATCTATGACTAAAGTTGTTTCCGAATTAAAAGAACTCTAATCTTACTCAATGCACAGAAGGTTTTATTTTCTGTGCATTCTTCCTCAATTCTCAAGCCTTTTCTACATAAAACTGATTGATTTCCCTGAGCTGGATCTTACGATTACCCATAAAGTAAGAGAAAGGGAGAGTTTATGTTTTTCAGAAAAGCATTAATTTCTATTTTAGTATTATTTACCTTTTATAACTGTTTCAGGAGTTTTCGACCGGCAGAAAATGTAAAAGAGAAATATACCCTCATGGTCTATATGGTTGGAAGCGATCTGGAAAGTGATCCTGCTCACGGAGGAGCTGCCACCCGTGATATAAAAGAAATGCAGGCCATTGGTTCTACTCCAAATATGAATGTGATCGTGGCTACAGGTGGGGCCAAGCAGTGGAAAGATCCGGAAATTGATCCTACAAAAATCCAACGCTGGTATATCACAAATGGAGGGAAAAAGAAGTTAGACGATGGTGAAGGGAATAATATGGCCCAAACCGATACTCTCTATAAATTTATCCTTTATTCTATGGAAAAATATCCGGCAGATAAGTATGGTTTAATCCTCTGGAATCATGGAGCCGGTTCTATTGATGGTTATGGATTTGATGAAAATAACGGAGAGCAATCTTTAAAGCTTTATCATATCCGCGATGCTCTTGATATTATAAAAAAGAAAACCGGAAGGACTATGGAGTTTGTAGGTTTCGATGCCTGTCTGATGGCAAATTTGGAAGCAGCCTATGCCCTTTCTCCTTATGCCGACTTTTTAGTAGCCTCCGAAGAACTTGAACCCGGACATGGTTGGGATTATAGAACCGTACTCAAACCTATTGCAGAAAATCCAAATATTAGCGGTCGTAAATTAGGTCGTGAAATTGCAGTGGGATACGAAGCCCACGCACTGGTTCATTTTACTTTTTCTTCGATTACACTTTCGGTTATACAATTAAAACAGTTAGAGGATGTAATATCTGCTCTCGATGTTTTTGTAAAAAAAGCCGGATCGGATATAAAAAATAAATCTTCCATGAAACTTATTACCAAGGCCAGAGCCAGGGCTGAGGATTATGGAAATGCTCCTTTTGTTTCTTCCGATATGGTGGATCTGGTAGATATGGCTTATAATCTAAAAGATAAGTACCCCGATGAGTCTAAAAAACTGATCGAGGCAGTAGGAAAAGCGGTGAGTTATAAAATCAGGGGTAGGGGAAGACCGAGAGCGAATGGGATTTCCATATACTTTCCATCCAGGAGTCGCGATAGGTTTATCCATAATTCCTGGATGTATCAGAATCTTCCTTTTTCCGAGCCTTACAAAGCTTTTATTAAGGACTATTCAAATAAACTGGTTGCTGACAAATATCCCGTTCGATTTGCAACTACTCCTAAAGCAGAAGGAAGTAAATCCGGTAACGGAAAAGAAAAGATTTATTCTATAGAGTTTGATCCCCGTGAAAGTGGAGATGTGGCGGAAGTTTATTCCATACTGGCTGTTGCCGGGGGAGCAAAAAATCCTCATATCAAGTTTTTTCTCGGACTCGATGACAATGTAGCACTGAGTGGAAATACGGCCAGTTATCGTTTTGAAGGCCAGTGGCTGACTTTAAATGGTAACTATGCTCCTATGTTTTTACTGAATAAGGTAAAGAATGAGGAAGGAGCGGAAATAAAAAACTACGCTATCCCTGTTCGTGTGAACGGAAACAAGATGGATATCATGGTTTTATATGATAGCTCTACTAAAAAATATGAGATTTTAGGAGCCAGGAATCCGCCCGATCCGAAAACAGGAAAGGTAAGTCGCTTTCTGAAAAAGTTGGAAAAAGGAGATAAAATTATCCCACAGTGGAGGTTTTATGATTCAAAAAAGAATTATAAAGGAACCAAGGATGGAAAAGAATTTGTTATAGAAGATGAACTTCAAATTTCCTCCAAAGCACTACCGGTAGATAAAGCTGAATTTTTTCTTGGATTCTATTCTATCGATGACGCACGTAATGAATCGTATTCGGAATATATCAGGATAGAATAATGCGATATATACTATTTCTTCTTTTTTTTACTTACTGTTCTTTTCCGGCTAAATTTAAAGCCGGAAAAGCCGTACAGATAGAAGGTGAAACCTTTGATTCCAATGTAAAAACCCTGAATCTTTCCCAGTATGATCTCAAGAAAATACCGAAAGAAATTCTTGAATTTACCAATTTAGAAGTTTTAAATTTGGAAGAAAACTATATAGAAAAGATAGAAAACCTGGATAATCTTAAAAACTTAAAGGTTTTAAAATTGAAAGGTAATTTCATTCAGAAATTAGAAAATCTCGATTCTCTGACAGAATTAGAAGAGCTTGATCTCTGGAATAATAAGATAAAGAGAGTGGAAAATCTTTCTAAACTTAAAAAACTTCGCAAGCTCGATTTATGGGCCAATCCCTTAGAGGCAAAAAGCCATGACTGGGAGGGACTTATTTCTGTAAAAGAATTGAGCTTGAATAATTGCGGTATCGAGTCCATCTCTGGCTTGGAAAAGCTTGATTCTCTGGAGAGCCTTTCTCTGGATGAAAATCCTTCACTTACTGAGTTAGATGGACTTACCGGTCTGAAGAATTTAAAAAAGTTAAATATTGCCGAAACAGGTATCAAAAAAATGAAGAAATCTACAGCAAACTTCTTACAAGAAAGAAGAATTCTTATTAATGGAAAAAAAGCGGAAGAGTTTCTTCGTGAAACTTCTATTCGTATTGAATAATTATTTCAAAAAGTCGGGGAGTTCTACATCCTCGTCTTTTTCTTTGTACCAATCGAGATTG
Organism: Leptospiraceae bacterium; assembly: GCA_024233835.1. Taxonomy (NCBI): domain Bacteria; kingdom Pseudomonadati; phylum Spirochaetota; class Leptospiria; order Leptospirales; family Leptospiraceae; species Leptospiraceae bacterium. Next base: position 348,621 of record JACKPC010000007.1, on the reverse strand, counting down.
CTGAAGTCGCCCAGAGGTTTCATATTTTTTTTCTGAAGTTGCTCTAAAGCTGCTTTCTGACAGGTTGCATCAAAGCTACCATTTTCCGAAAGTTTAATGGATTTGCGAAAACTGGCTATGGCTTTTTTTGTCGCTTCATTCATTTGACCGTTTACTTCTGCACCGTAGAACCCGAGTTGTTTTAGAGTAAGTTGTGTATCTTTTACTTTCCAATCCATTATCTTTTCCTGTAGGTATCTTTTTAAAAGAGGTATTCAGGGAAACAAGAAAAATTATATTTAATAAAAGTTTTTTGCGTGAAAATTATTAGATTGTTTTTATAAACTTCTGCTATGCTTTTTAAGAAAAATTTCTTCATATTTTTGCTTTTGGGTTTTTTACAGGGTCTCAGTGCTGATTCATTTCGCTCCATGAAAAATTGCATTTTTAATTCTAATATTAGCTGTCTGAAACTCTTTTCAAAAAAGAAAGGTTTATTAAAGAAAACCGATGTTAACGGTTGGAGTGGTCTTCATTGGGCCGTACATGCTCGAAAAGAAAAGATCGTCGAATTTCTTTTGGAAAATGGACTAAAACCGGAATCCGGAGAAGCGGGAACTTCTCCACTTCACCTTGCCGCCTGGAATGGTAATTTGAACATAAGCAGACTTCTTCTGGATGCCGGAGCGGAAATAGATAATCAGGATAAATATGGAGATACTCCGTTAATGTCAGCAGCAATTGGGGGGCATTTTAAACTTTTAGAACTTTTGATACAAAAAAAGGCAGATGTAAATCGACAAAACAAACAGGGAAAGACTGCTCTAATTCGAGCTGTTGAGTTTGAACAAATAGAAATAGCTAAATTGCTTCTGGATAATCAGGCTAAGTTATCTCTTTTAGATGGAGAAGGTAAGTCAGCTATGTTGTATGCAGTAGAATCCGGGAATAAGGAAATGATTCGTCTTTTGAATCGTTATGGAGCCAACAATCCCTATAAAGCTTTATATTCCTGTATCAAGGCTAACAATCTTCCCTGTTTTCAAAAAAGTTTAATTTCTGAAGATATGCTATCTTACCGAGAAAATGGAAAAGATTCACTTTTGAAAATAGCCATTGCAGAGGGAAGCACAAATATAATAAACTTTATTCTTCAACATGAGCTTTCGGATTCTTTATTTTCCGACAAAGAGGGAAGTGAAATGTTGCTTTTGGCTTCAAGGCTTGGAGATATCAAACTGGTTCAAAAGTTACTTGATAAGGGAGCCTCTCTTCATTATTCGAATGCAAAAGGAGAAAATGCCTTATATATTGCCTGTCAACACAAACATACTCAACTTGTTTCTCTTTATCTGAATTTAGGTATAGACTATGATAGTCATAATTCCCATTCCAAAAGTTGTTCTTCTCTCATGAAGAATAAGGAATATGAAGATATTGCAAAACTTATTCAAAAGCATATAGATAAAGAGAGAATGGAAGAAGCGATAGAGAAGGAAGATATGTCTTTTATTAAAGTCCATATACTAGACTGGAAGAACTCGACTGTATTTTGTGGAAATGAAACACTACTCGGTTGCGCAATTTTAAAGAAGAAATACTTGGTAATGGAGTATTTAGCTGAAGATAAGGATTTACAAAATAAAACAAATCTGAGGAACAAATCACCCTTATTTCTGGCAGCGGAGGAAGGAGATGAAAAAGCTATTTCTATTTTAGTTAGAAATAATATTCAGATTAAAGAGAATTCTTTTCTGAAAGTTTTCTTTGAAAACGCTTCTGCTACCTCGATTGAAGCATTATTGAAAGATGAAAATCTTTCACCCTATTTAAAACCTTTAATGAACCGCTTATTTCTATACGTTCTTGAACACAAATTGGGTGATTCTGTTTATCAGTCTTTTTTAAGTTCTTCGTTTTTGGAAACTTATACAGAGACTAATGAAGATGGCAAGACCCTATTGCACCTATCTTTGGAGAATGGAAATAAAGAACTTGTGGAAACCTTAATCCGTAGAGAACCCAAACTTTTAGAGATGCCGGATTTAGAAGGAAGGCTCCCTTTGCATTATGCATCTTTAAGGGGAGAAGAAATGTTACGTTTGTTGAGCTCAGGCTATTCCAATTTAGATATACAGGATAAATATGGATATACTCCTTTGCAACTTGCCTTATTGCAGGGCGAATATGATAGCTGTTTTTACTTATTAGAGAAGGGTGCATCTCCTTATATTACAAACAAAGAAGGAGATAACCTATTTTCTCTTATATACCAACAAAAAGATATTCCAAAAGCGTTTCTGCAAAAGATCCTGAGCTTTCATCAAGAGTATGAAAAAGAAGAAGTCGATAAAAAAATGTGGATGTTTCTTTATGCCCGTGCAGCAAACTTTGAAGGGTTTGTAAAGCATTTTTCAACAGATATACTAAATGAAAGAGATCCATCTTCTATGACAATACTTATGAGAGCGGCTTCTGTTTCTGATAATGGAAAGATTGTAAAATTTTTGTTAGATGCGGGAGCAGAAAAAGAAGAAAGGAATTATTCCGATAGAGAAAATACGGCATTATTGTATGCTCTTTTGAATAAAGCAGATGCTTCTGCTATAGAATTAATTAAAAGAGGAGCATTTTATTTTCGTTCCAATCGAGCAGGGATGACTCCTTTACAGGCCGCTATCCTGTATTCAGGAGATGAGGTTATTGATTTACTTATAGAAAAAGGTGTGGATATAAATTACCTGAGTCTGTATGGCTCCCCTTTACATGTAGCTGTAAAACGAGGAAGTAAAAATTTGGTTAAAAGACTGTTGGAAAAAGAAGCTAATCCTGACAGAAGAGACTCGGAAGGATTCACTCCTTTAATGTTGGCAGCTAAATTAGGAAAAGAAGAAATTTTACAGCTTTTACTTTCTAAGGGAGCTTCGAGGGAACGTTTGAATCCTTTTACGGGTATGTCTGCCCTGCATTATGCCTGTCTCAATGGACATGAAAAGACAGTTGCGCTTCTTATAGAAAAGGGGAGTAGTGTTAATCGACAGGTGCCTGGAAACCACTCAAAATATTCCGGATATACTCCCCTACATTTTGCCAGTATCAGTGGAAATGTAAAAACAGTGCAGCATTTGTTAAATTCCGGAGTTTTACCTTTTGAAGAAGATGCTGAAGGAAATACGGCCTTGCATATTGCTGCAAGCGGACATGACCCGGTAATCTTAAAATTGCTTCTAAAACGTTTTTCAAGTTTTCAAAGGTATCCTTCTCCTGAAAACAAACATAAACAAACCCCTTTAATGTTTGCCAGCGAAAATTCACTTTCATTTGTTCGCCTTTTATTAGATTATGGAGCCAGCATTCGAGAAGAGGATGAACAGGGTAGAACTGCATTGTTCTATGCTCTTGAATCGAATAAAGAAGATATAGCTAAGTATTTAGTATTAAAAGGATCTGAAATACAGGTGGAAGATATTTATCGAAATACTCCATTATTGATTGCTGTGAAACATTCTAACTTTGAAATAGCAAGGCTTTTAATAGACAATAAAGCGGATGCGAATATTCAAAGTCGGGATAATTGGGGAATTAGTAATAGATGGACACCACTCATGTGGGCTGTTCATAATAAGAAAAGGGATCTGGTGAAACTTCTATTACACGCAGGAGCGAGAGTTAAAACACGAGACGCCTCAGGAAAGAATGCTCTTCAGTTAGCTACTGAAGTTGGTGCTGATAGCGGAATTATGAGTTTACTCGAAGTATATTCTAAGAAACAGAGGAACTGAAAAAGTAAAGTGGATTTTTTGCCTAAATATTTAAAAAAAAGAATATAGCAAAATAGAAAGAATAGAAAAATTTCTTGAACTCTTCTCTTGATAGAAGAAACGTTTTCCCATCTTATAAAAAAGGATATGAAAATGTTTCAAGTTCGAAAAATACTATTTTTTATTTTGCTTATCTCCTTAAGCTGTCATAAAACTGAAAACAAACCTTTTGTTGTTTTACAAAACCCGACTGCTATAAAGGCTTTGATACCTGAAAGTCCGCTTTCTTTTTCCCTGGAGGGGGGAACTTATTATGGAGAGCAAGAACTTAGCCTCCGAATTAATTCTGATGGTACAGAGAATGGAAAAATTTTCTATAAACTACAAAAAGTATATTCGGTATATAAAGAAGATGCGGAAGATTTTATTGAATATTCACAAGCTATAAAATTAAAGCCATCTAACTCTATAATCTATGTTTTAAAAGCCTACCTAAATATAAATGGGCATAGAACCGAAACTTTACAGAAAACGTATTCGGTTCGCAATAAAGTTCTTAGTCCTGTAATGTACCCTCCGGGCGGAACTTTTCTAAAAGCTCAGAATCTTAGATTTGAGTCTCCAACAGAAGGAGCGATAATTCGCTACAGCTTTGGATCTGTAAAGCCGGATATGGAAAATGGAATCATTTATAAGGGAGAGTCTATATTTGTAGAATCGAATACTCTTGTTTCGGCTGTGGCGTATTTTGAAAATAATCCCGGAAGTATTTCCTCGATAAAAGAAGAATTGTATTCTTTCGTGAAAGAATTACCACAACCTGTATTCAGTCTAAAAGAAGGAGAATATAAGGAGTCTAAACTACTTTTTATTAGCCCGCCTGTAAGCTCTGCTTCTGTACGTTATACTCTAGATGGAACGGAACCCACGAGAGAACAGGGTATTTTAATTGATCCGAATAGTCAGTATGAAAACAACAGCAATGAAATATACTTAAATCAAAACTATTATATACGGGCCATTGCTTTTACTGAAGATGAGATTTCAAAAGTCAAAGATTTCAGATTTATTTTAAAAGTTCCGGATGAGCCTAAACTTAGCTTGTCTGAGGGTACTTATACAGGAAAGCAAGTAATTTTAATAAATGTAGTGGAAGACGATGTCGACGTATATTATACTACAAACTCTAATCTTCCCCGGATTCAAGCGGAGTATCTATATAGGGAGGCTATAGAAATCTCAAATAGTCTTACCCTCAGGGCAATGGCTTGTTATAAGAATACACAAAATTGTTCTTCTACAGTCATTAGAAACTATGTGATAGAAGGTACACTCTCGCAACCTGTGCTTTTTCCCCCGGCCGGCGACTATGATGTACCCGGAGAAATACAGTTCATTGATATAGAAAGCGGATCTCAGATATACTATACTTTGGATGGAACTGAACCTAAACCCGGCGAAAGTCTGCTCTATATTTCCCCCATTGTATTTGATAAAACTCTTCATCTTCGAGCAGTAGCTTACAAGCCCGGCTATAGTCTATCATCTGAAGTTTCAGGTTTTTATAATTATAGAGCTTTTCGTCTTGAGGACATACAGAAATTATATGCTAATGCAAACCTAGAATATGGACAGAAAGCCGGAGAAGGGCTTACATCTGAGGTACTGAGAGCCATTGAACTCGTACAGACACATCCTTCCCTGATTCAGGATTTAAATAAACGACAAAAATTTGTAGAACAAAATGCAGCTCTTGCCGCTTCAGAGCTCTGCACTTCTATTGTAAGATACCTGTATTTAAAAGCCTATTCTAAGATATATCCTGAAAGAATATTAAACCTTCCTCCTGGCTTTGCAGAATTTTATATCTACGGAGTTGATAAGGGCTATATTATCACCGACTCAGGGGGGCAGACTTTTAACTGGGTTTTAAAAGGAACCGAACTGGTGAAGGGCTTTTTAAATGAAATCTATTATAATTCCTGGGACAAGTATAGGTATGAAGAAGGTTATAATACAGACGCTGCATTATTAGATTATGCTAATTCATCTGAAAAGCAGATATTCTTCTTACGCGATGGCCCGGATGTGAACACGGCAAGCCACACCTTTCTTGCTATTAAACATCCTACAGATGGATTTAAAATGCTGGACACTTACCATCATCCCTGGACAGGAAAAGGATTCTATGAAAACGCAGCTTCCGGCGGTATTTATAAAGTACGCTTTGGTCCAAGCGGTACCCGCTGGTTACACATTGTATACTCGTATACGAAAAATTAGCATAAGAATAGTGAACTTTTATCTGCTCTTTTTTTTAAGAAAAACATTTGACCTCTTCCTTTTGTATGTTAACTTAGGGTAAGGAGGTCTTATGTTTACATTCATTTTTTTATCTCTACTGTTTTTAACTTCTCCTATTCTTTCTGAAGATAAAGCTACGGGTATCATTAAAAAATTAGAGTCTACTCTCTGGGGTGAGAAATCTTCTTCCGGACGAATAAAGATTATCATCAAAAAGCCCCGTTTTAAGCGTACAATGGAGTTAGAATCCTGGGAAAATCGTAAAGAGAAAAAAACATTCATCCGCATCTTAAAACCGGATAAAGACAGGGGAATCACTTTTTTAAAATGGAAAAACGAACTCTGGCAATATTTACCCTCTATAGGAAAAGAAATAAAAGTTGAGGGTTCCTTAATGCAGGATTCCTGGATGGGATCCGATTTTAGTAATGATGATTTGGTTCGTTCTTCTTCTATCACGGAGGACTATTTTCAATCGATTCAAAAAGAAGATAAGGATATATACGAAATTTTGCTCCTTCCCAGGCCGGGAGCTCCTGTAACCTGGAAGAAGATTCTCTATAAAATCCGCAAAAGTGATTTAATGCCGCTTCGACAGGAGTTTTACGATCACAGGGAAAATCTGGTAAGGATTCAAAAATTTTCTTCTTATAAAAAGATGAATGGCAGATTAATTCCTTCTCTCATGCAGATGGAAAGTTTAAAGGCGAACGGAAAAGAGAAGTCAAGAACCATTATGATTTTGAAGGATATGAAGTTTAATCAGAATATTGATTCTTCTGTATTTTCTAAAGCAAATTTAAGGAAATAGTTATGTTCAAAACAGCCATCCGCTATGTTCTCGGTTATAAACACCGAACTCTTTTGACTTTCTTTTTAATTCTAATTGGTAGTTTCTTAATTTCTTTTCTGCGTTTTTTTTCTTATGGGAGTCATGAACTTATGATATGGAATGTGGTTGGTCTACATTCCGGTTATGTACAGATAGCTGCAAACGGCTGGTTGGAAAGTTTGACTCTACAAAGGGCCCTGGATACAGACGAAAAACTTATAGATAGAATTTCAAGTATAAAAGGAGTGCAGGTAGTATCTCCTCGAATTTTTAGCTATGCCTTAATTAACTTTAAAGAGAATTCCAAATACGTTTCGGTATTAGGAGCCAATCCGGAAAAGGAAAGATTCGTTACCACCGTGCATGAAAAAATAAGAAAAGGAGAATATTATAAGAATACAGAAAGTGAACATGAGGCAAATATTGGCCATAAACTTGCCCGTAACCTCGGTATGCAGGTAGGAGATTCCGCCTATCTTATCGGTTCTCAATTTGATGGTTCCATGTCCGGTATCAAGATAAAGCTGGTAGGAATTTTCCAGGCCAGCGATACAGAGTTGGATACTTCGAGAGTTTTTATAAATCTTAAAAGTGCGAAAAAACTCTTTGCTCCGGATAACTCGGAGGAAAATATTACTCGATACACTTCTCTTGCTCTCGGAATTAGAAATCACCGTGAGGCTGAGCTAATATTCCAAAACCTTAAAAAACAATATCCCCTGCCTGCTTTAGAAAAGGGAGAACTACGGGAAGAATCGGAAAATTTTGAACCGGTGGCTTTAAACTGGGAAGATTTGAATCCGGGGATTTTACAATTTGTTTTGTTAGACCAAATTCAGGGTGAGATGAGTATTGCTTTCTTGATTCTGATTTTAGCTTTTGGTGTATTGAATACAGTACAGATGTCTATACAGGAAAGAATACGGGAGTTTGGCAGTTTATTAGCCATAGGAACAAAGCCTTTTGATATTCAAAAGATGATAGTATATGAGGTATTACTTATATTAAGTCCGGCTATTTTTTTAGGAAATCTCATAGCCATCTTTTATGCAAACTATCTGGATAAGCACCCAATAGTCCTTACAGGAAATACAGCAGATGCCTATGCAGATCTCGGTTTCTTACCCGTACTGAAAGCTATAGCAGATCCAAAAGAGATGTGGATTGGAGTCCTGAGCCTTTTAATCCCTTCCCTTATATTTACAGTATTGGCTACCCGCAGGCTCTACCGTTTAAATCCTGTAGAGATAATCAATTCCTGAGGAGGAAATATGAATTTGAAGGATAAGCTACTTCTTCTTTTCAGGCTGGGTTTACGAAATATACTCAGGCAGAAAAAGCGTTCCTACCTGGTAATGTCTACGGCGGCTGTGGGAATGATTGGTGTTTTATTTACTCTTGCTTCTATAAACGGCTACTATAATTCAATGATCCTGGTTGGAATTCAGTCGGGACTCGGGCATATCCAAATACGTCCTGATGGTTATCAAAAAGAAAGAAAACTCGGTATGTATTTTACAAGACAAACAGAGCTCGAAGAAGAATTTAAAAGAATCCAAACTCTCTTTTTTTCAGCTCGATTTGAAAGGGAGGGCTTACTCAAAGTAGGAGCCCGTTCAACCGGGGTTGTCTTAATGGGCATAGAAGAAAAAAGTGAAATAAATGTGAGCTACTTTTCTAAATGGTTAATAGAAGGAAACTTTTTCGAAACTCAAACGGAAAAGGATAGGCAAAGTGGGACTATTCCCTGCCTTATAGGCAAGGTAAATAGCTTGAAGTATGATGTAAAATTAAATGAAACCCTGGTTCTTTCCTTTTCAGACAAAGAAGGTGATTATAAACCGGTACTCTGTCGGATACAGGGAGTTTTTCAATCGCCTTCCGAGCCTGTAGACAAATTTACAGTCCTCTTACCAAGAAAAGATCTTTCCAACTTATATGCAGGTAGGGACGATTATTTAAGTTACTATGTGGGTTTGACAGAATCCATAGATAAAGCACAGGCTATGAAAGGAAAGCTTTTGGAACTTATCGGAAAAAATTCAGCTCTTGAGGTCTTGAGTTATAAAGACCTCGAACCCTCTCTGGTATGGCTTATGGATGTATCTGTACAATTTGGCTGGATTGCCAATATAATTATCATGTCAGGCTTTGCTTTAGTTCTTTTTGAATCCATATCCATGTCTGTGTTTGAGAGGATAAAAGAAATAGGAATTTTACGGGCCATAGGTTCCTCGCCTTCCCTTATTTTTTGGATGGTTTTATTTGAATCCAGTCTATTAAGTATCGGTGGTTCTATACTGGGCATATTAGGAGGAGGTCTTGTTTCAGTATATTATTCTTACAAAGGATTAGATCTTTCTAATTTTGCAAAAGGTTTCGAAATGATGGGTAAGTTTTCCAGCACCATATATCCCACATTAAGCGTAAATGATATATTAGGAAGCTTGCTTCTGGCTATAGTAATCGGGATAATTTCTGGAGTTTATCCTGCGATTAAAGCCATACGGGTAGTTCCGGTAAAAGCAATTTATAACAGGTAAATGAAATGGATATTATAAAGATAGAGAATGTAAAGAAGCAGTTCAAGCAGGGTGAAAATGTAGTAGAAGCTTTACGGGGTGTTAGTTTTAGCATACAGGAAGCCGAATTTGCCGCACTCGTGGGTCCATCCGGATCAGGAAAAACAACTTTGTTAAATATTATCGGGGGACTTGATTCCCTGACAGAAGGAAAAGTTGAGGTAGATTCAGAAGATCTTAGCACAATGAAAAATAAGCAGTTGAGCGAATTTCGTCTGAATAAAGTAGGATTTGTTTTTCAGGCTTATAACCTGATACCGGTTTTGACCGTTCTGGAGAATGTTGAATACGTTCTTATGCTTCAAGGGAAAAAGCCAAAAGAAAGGAAGGAAATTTCGCAAAAACTTCTTCATGAAATGGGACTCTCTGAACTTGAAAACAGATTTCCTCGCCAGATTTCCGGTGGACAGCAACAACGTGTAGCTGTATGTCGTGCTCTGGTCTCCGATCCGGCTGTTGTTCTGGCAGACGAACCAACTGCAAATCTCGATGGGAAAAATGCGGAATTACTTCTGGATATTATGCAAGAAATGTGCGAAAAGAAGAAGAGAACTTTCCTGTTCAGTACACACGATGAAAGGGTAATGAAAAGAGCAAAGCGATTAATAATATTAGAAGATGGTAAAGTACTTAATTAAGCTATTCTTATTTGCCTTTCCATTTCTTCTTTTGGCCGAACCCGTCCAACTCGAAGAGGAAATTATTCTTGATGAAGAAGATCTTGTAACAGAAGAAAAACCAAATCCAATTGAAATGAAAGGTTTCTTCCGGGAATTATTCTTAACTACAGAAAAAGAAGCGGAGAATCAGAAATCTCTTACTTCCTCTTACAGCCGTCTTCGCTATGGATTTCAATATAGGACGGAAAAAATGCAGTGGGAAGTATTACAAAACCTTGATACCATTATAAGTTCGAATAAGGATTTTCCGCTGTATGATAGCTATTGGAATATGCGGGTAAGAAACCGCTTACTTCCTCTTGAAAAAAGCTATGATCAGATAAATAGTACAAAGCTACGGACGGACACACATCGTTTATCTTATGCTTATTACGGAAGAGATTATACCTTAAAATTAGGAAGACAGGTTATAAGTTGGGGACAGGGAAGATTATTAAATCCTATCAATCTGCTTACACCTATTAATCCATTTCTTCTGGATCTGGAAGATTTACAGGGCACCGATACTCTTTATTTCTTAAAAAGTTTGAACGCTCTTGATTTAATGGAAATACTCATAACACCCATCCGGAGGAACTCTGAGAATAAAACAAATAGTCTTTCCTTGAAAGATACAAATATATTGCTTCGTTACAAAGTAAGCAGGGATAATATAGACTATTCTGTATTGGGAGGAATTCATTATCACTCTTATGTCTGGGGCTATGACCTGGTACTGACAAAGTGGGATGCTTCTTTTCGCATGGCCTATCTCGGTCGGCGAGAATCCGATCCGGAAAAGAATCCCTTCTATAATCGCTATGAAAATCCCATACCACCGGCAACAATACATCAGGGAGTATTAGGATATAGTTATGCATTTTATGGAAAATACAGGTTTAATTTTGAGATCTTTATGAATTCGGGGAATTCAAATTCAGATAAAGCACTCAGGAAAAATATGGAATATGAAAGTCTTGTCTCCATGTCTTATCTTCCAGCTTCGCAGGATGAAGCAAGTTTTTTCAGAACTTCCGGTAGGATCATCACAAAAAATAAGGTATTACCGGAAGTTTCTCTGGGTTATACAATTTCCCAATTATGGTCTATGGATAGTTTTATAATCTTAGACCCTCATCATAAAAGTGGTTTTTTAGGGTTTATCGTATCGTATAATTTAAGCGATAAGGGAATTTGGAATAGTGGCCTGCAAACATTTTTCTCTCAAACAAAAAGTGAAGAAGCAGAGTTTGCCAATTACCAGTCTATGTTTTATACCTTCGTACGCTGGAGTTTTTGAAAATTCTAAAAATCTTATATAATGATTAAATCATTAAACATTTGAGAGTTTTAAATATGATCATTTTTTGACTTGAAACTTATATACCTGTATATATATTGGAATCTCTTTTAGAAATTCAAAAAAGACGTTTAACAATGCAGGCCAAAATCATAGAGAATAGTAGTTTACCCCTGGTTCTAACTTATATGAGTCCACTTTCCTGGTATAGAATGATGCGGAGAAAACCTGTATTTCAAATTCATGCAATCACGCTCTGGCCTTTTGTTTTTTGCCGTGGAAAAATTGGACCTGTAACCCGCAATCATGAGAGCATCCACATTGCCCAGGCTACAGAAACTCTGGTATTTTTCTTTTATATTATTTATCTCTATGATTGGCTTAAAGGCTTATGGAAATATCGGAACGATTATAGAGGGTATAGTTCTCGTTTTGAAAAAGCTTACTATCGTATTCGTGCAGAACAAGAAGCCTATACAAATGATAAAAATCTGAATTATTTTTCCGTAAGAAAATCTCGCGAATGGTTGTGGAAATACAAAGTATAAAGTAGCCGCCTTATTATCAGCGGCTAAATCATTATTTAAACAATCCCGTACTTTTCAAACGCTCTTTTTGTCTCTGTATGGATTTGGGCGTTCTTTTTAGACTTTTAGCCAGTTCCAAATTGGACTTATTATAGTTTTTTTTGAGTTTGTCCAATTCTTTTCTTGTCCATTTTGCTCCATTCTTTTCAAGTGAGATGCCAAATTCTTCCATCCTGATACTTCTTTTTTTGGCATTTATGGATTGCAGGGAGCGATTAAACATTTTGAGTAATTCTCGTTCCGGTTTATCTATATTCTTTTTCAGTTTTTGAACTTCTTTATTTGTCCACTTCTTATTCCGATTCAGAAAATTGTCTTTTGTTTCGAGTGATAGCCTTCTTTTTTTTGTACGCTCACTGACCATTTTTTTCCAGGTAAGATTATTTTTTCTGGCAAGATCTAAATCTTCCTTCATAAAACCGTTCTTGTTAAGCCAGATCTTTGTTAAAGAGCTTTTCTTCTGGGGCAGAATGGATGAACTAAGAATAAATTCTACCCAGGAATCCAAATCTTTAATAGAAGATAGCTTCTTTTTAAGGGCTTTATCTTCCTGCATACGATACTCCTTTATGTTATGATAAAAATCATAATTTTATCTGTCTGGTTTTAATTATTTCATATTGGAGTGTTTTGATTTGGAATTTTCAATTGGAGGGCTTATAGCTTGTTTCATTATACTATAAAAAGTATAAAAAAGTTACATGAATTGAGAAAAAAATAAGACTGCTAAATATCACAAAAATTCTATTGACCTACTTTCGTTTAGTAAAACTCTGGGGACTATGGCAGGACTCTCTCTATTTACAGACTTCTTAAAGAATAAGTTCAGGGGAAGTATCAAGCATTTTTATACCACCGAACCGGAAGAGGGGAGTTTTGCAGATTTTCCGCAGGAGCTTGATCCTCGCCTGATTTCTATTTTGCAGGCAAAGGGGATTCATTCTTTGTATTCCCATCAATTAGAGGCTTTTCTTGCAATCAGGGAAGGAAGTGATTGTCTTATGGTTTCTCGAACTGCCAGTGGAAAAACCCTTTCCTTTTTATTGCCTGTTTTAAACGAATACTTGAAGGAAAAAAAAGGTTTTTCTGTTTTAATGCTATATCCTACCAAGGCACTTTCTCGTGATCAGGAAGGAACCCTCGGAAGTCTTATAGGGTCGGTTTTTAGAGAACAAAAAATCGGGACTTATGATGGAGATACACCGAGGGGTGAGCGAGAAAAAATTAGAAAGTCAGCGGATTTTATGATTTCGAATCCTGATATGCTTCATTCCGGTATATTGCCAAATCATAATAGACAGTGGAAATCTTTTCTTTCGAGGCTTAGGTTTATTATTGTGGATGAAGTGCATATATACCGGGGCGTATTTGGTTCCCATGTCGCGAATGTGTTTCGAAGACTTTTGCGTATCTGTGAGCTGCATGGTTCCAGGCCTATCTTTATTTGTTCTTCTGCAACCGTGGCCAATCCATCTTCCCATGCGTTTTCTTTGTTCGGTAGAAGTTTTAAATTAATCGATGTGGACGGCTCTCCGAGACCTAAAAGAGAACTGTATTTTCTAAACCCACCTCTTTATACAGCAAATTCAGGTGTAACGTATAGAAAAGGAACACATTCTATCTCTGTTCCCCTGATCCGCGAAGCGGTTCGAGAGGGGCTTCGACTGATATGCTTTTGCCGGGGAAGGCAGGAAGTGGAAAGGTTGTATAGAGCCGTACTTGATGTAAATCCGAGATTGGCCGAAAAGGTTAAACCTTATCGCGGAGGTTTATTACCGAATGAAAGACGAAACTTGGAAAAAGATTTGTTTGAAGGGAAGTTAAACGCGATTATCAGTACGAATGCTCTGGAGTTAGGTATAAATATAGGCGATCTCGATGTATGTTTATTGAACGGACATCCCGGTTCTGTAGCGAGTTTCTGGCAGCAGGCCGGTAGAGTGGGAAGGAGCGGTAAACGTTCAGTAATTGTTTATATAGCAAGGGAAATGCCGGTAGACCAGTATATTGTAAATCATCCTGCATTTATTCTGAAAGCACCAGTAGAAGAAGCCTGGTTGAACCCTGAAAATCCATACATATTTCTTCAACATCTTCCCTGTGCTGCATACGAAAAACCTTTAGAAGACCAAGAACCTGTATTTAAAGATCCGGATATATACCGAATGGCTCTGGATACACTTTTAAATAATTCAACTCTTTCTCCGTATCATGGTGTCTATCGTTATTCTTTGTATGATTATCCTTCAAAGGGTGTAAATCTTAGAGGAATGACGGATTATAACATTCAAATTATACATAATGATGTGGTTATTGGAGAGTTGGATCCGATAGGCGCAAGGGGGACACTTTATAAAGATGCCATATACCAGCACCTCGGTAAAAAGTTTATGTCCCTGGAATTAGATCTGGAAAAGAAGTTTTGTCGGGTAGAAAGGGTAGACTTTGACTATTACACAGAAGCTGTTTGGGAAGGTATGGTGCAGATAAAGGAAGTTTACGAAGAGAAAAAAGCTTATTCTTCTACTTTACAATTTGGAGAGATTCAGGTAAATAAACAGCCCAAGCTATATAAGAAGATCAAAGAAAAAACCCGTGAGAATATAGGATACGGCCCGATAAGTCTTAGTCCGTTTATGTATGATACAACGGGTTTTAGTCTTCATCCCGGTAAAGAATGGTCAGAAGCGATGGAAAAGGTTGATAAACGTTACGAAGCGGCTGCGATTTACGGACTTAGTTATATTTTAAAAAGAGTAGCACCTTCTCTTTGTATGGGAGATATACAGGATATCCAGACGGATGTTTCTTTGTCTGAGGAAGGAAAGTCTTCCTGGAAAAGTGCCTTATATTTGTATGACTCTCACGAAGGGGGAGTTGGATATGCTGAAAAAATATATGAAAAGTCTTATGCTGCATTTTTATTTTGTGAAGAGCTTATCAATGCTTGTGAGTGTGAATATGGCTGTCCTTCCTGTGTTACACCGCAACCTCCGGGTGTTGAAAGTCATACAGAACTGGAAGAATTACTTTTAGAGTCGGATGCTTCGAGGGCCTGCACGAAAAGTTTATTAAGTTTTCTTACAAAAGGAGAGATTATTATTCCGATAATCAAGGAAAATAAAAGAACCCAGAGTTCTGCTTTCATGAACCAGATTCAGGATATCGAAAGAGAAAAAATGCAGAAGAGAATGGAAAGAGCTTCCGGCATACTGCAAAGGAAGAGAGAAAAAAAGCATTGATCGAAAAAGCATTTTTGCATTTTAAAGGTGTAGGAACTAAAGTTCGTGAGAAATTAGAAGAAGAAGGAATTCAGGATTGGAAACATTTTTTACAATACAATAAAGAAGATAAGAAACTTCAAAGACTTGCCGGGAACTTGCAATTTGAATTACAGCGGTATCTTAAAGCAAAAGAAGAAAAAGACATTGCATTTTTTGTAAAACATATTCATCCAAAAGAGAGATTTCTTTTACTTGCAGAATACTTTGATGACTTAAGTTTTTTTGATATTGAAACAAACGGGCAGACATGGGGAGACTGTATTACCACGATTGCCTGCTTCCATAAGGGAAAGATATATAACTTCGTAAGTGGAGAGAATATGGAAGAATTTTTACAGCTCTTAGAAGATGTAAAACTTTTAGTTTCCTTTAACGGGGCTTCCTTTGATATTCCTATTGTATTACAATACTATCATATACCATATTTAGTATGTCCGCATATAGATCTTCGATGGGTGTGCCATTATGCCGGAATTAGAGGGGGTCTGAAACTGATTGAAAAAATATTTGGCATTAAGCGTCCTGCAAATCTGGAAGGTGTTGATGGATTGGATGCTATTATACTCTGGCATAATTGGATAACAAGAAAAGACCGCTCTTCCAGAGAGAAGCTGATTCGTTATTGTTCCTGTGATGCGATCAGTCTGAAAATTTTATGTACAGAAATATTGAAAGAATATGGTTATACCCATTTTTCTGTAGACAGTAAAAGCCTATTCAAACTTTTGGAATAAAGTTACAGTCGATTGATAATTTTCATTCTAATAAAATTATATTTTGATAGTCATAAAAAGCTTAATATGCTAAGCTATCCATAAGAGGTGATTGCCATGCCAAATAGAGCGATACTTTTGAATAGAGTTCTACCGGGCTACGAATACTATGTCAATCAGGAAGATGAAAGACAATTTGAAGAAGAAGATTACTTCAGGCTAAAAATGAACTATGCCAGGATTCTGATTAGCCTCTGGTCTCATGCCTGCTTAGCGGACGGAGTTTTTCATAACCAGGAAGCGAATATAGTCGGAAAAATGATAGCAGCTTTCTTTCAGAGGGGAAGTATTTTTGAAAGCTATATTGAAATTAAGGATGATATTTTACAGGAACTATTACAAACTTTTGATTCGCCACTTCCTATAAAAAGCATAAAAAGTTTTGCGGAAGGGAATCCTGTTATGGCTACCAATTTTTATGAAGATGCTGTTTGCATTGTGTATGCAGATGGAGCTCTGGCCAACGGAGAAAGGGAGTTTTTAGATGATCTGGCACAGGAATTGGAACTGAGTCGGATGGATAAAAAACGGATTGAAGCGAGGTATATTCCTTCCTAAAAACGAAGGCGAAATCCGAGGGTGCTTCTGGCATTAAGCTTTCCCCCCGGATACTCTTCTATGTACTGACCGAACTCAAAGCCTTCATGGTTGTGTCCGAGCCAGAGAAAGGTGAAGGCACCGATAATCATTCCTCCTCCAAGAATAGCACTCCTGTCACGCAGGTTCTCCCAGTTTTTAATTTTGGATTCATTCTTAATAATTTTCATCTGCTCATACATAAAGTTGGTGGTATATTCGGACTGTGAAGACTGACTTAAGTTGGAAAAATTTGCAATGCCGGAATAGAGATTTAGCATATTCAACCTGACTTCGGTTCTGAGTTGGTCTCTACCGCTACTGACCCGATACTGACCGTACATATAACCCCCGTAAAACATCAAAGCTGCGGAAAGGGAATACAGCGTAAAATCGTAGTAATCATGGTCTAAAAATATATGGAACTGATTCTGGTAAAAGGCTTTACTTTCACCCGGAGAAAGTTGTGTTGCGATTTGATTTGTCTTTCCCTTCGAAATATTGATACCTTCAAAATGGGTAACAAATCCTTCTTTTTCAATACGCAGGCGATTTAAACCGAGGGGAACTTGCACTTCCTTTAAAGGTGTTTTTCCGAGGTATATTGAACCGAGATAAACATCCGCACCTTCCGGTTCACTTTTTACGCTAATAAAGCCTTCCTTTTTCAAGGGTTTCAATTCTAAGACGAGGTTGTATTTTTTTTTCTTCTCGAATGAGTAAACCTTTTTGATTTTTTCAAAGCCTTCTTTCTGGATTTCAAGACTATGAATACCTTCGGTTACCCGGATATCCTCAGCCGGGGTTTTTCCCATATATACTCCGTCGATATATACCAGGGCATTCTTTTCTTTTCCGGTCTGGATGCTGAAACCGGCCTCCTCTCGGTTGATCAGATACTTTCGAATGTCATTGTTATGGGGTTCAATTTCTTGAAACAAGCGTTTTAAGCTGAGTTCCGTAGTAAAATTTTTCTGTCGGTTGTAGCGCCTTTCAAATACAAAGGTCTGGATTTGTATTTTATTGGCTTCTGTCTGGTAGTATTCCCCTCCGACAAGGTAGAAACACTCATGTTTTTTTCCAAGGGATAGTTGCATTCCGGGTACCAGGGGATTGGAGGAGGATATAAGGACAGGCTTCAGTTGAATAAATCGGGGATCTTTCTCCGGAGTTAATTTTTTTCTTCCAAAGTTGAGAGCCTCAATAAATTCCCGGTTATGAAAAGATTCAAACTTTTCCCTATCAAGTTTGTATTGTTTTCCATGTGAATGAAAAATCGTAAGAGGCATTACATCTTTATCAAAAACATAACGGGTTTTATTAAAACCGGAATATAGTACCGAGGGAATGCCTTCTGAGAGATAAGAAATATCTTCAGTTCCATTCACATTTTTATAGGGAAAAAAACAGAGTTTTCGCTCTGTTTCAAATTCAATTACTTCGGGTAGAACCTGCTCTTCAAAATTAAAAATTTCATCAATAGCCAGAAGGGGCGGAGTAAAAAAAGACAGGCAGAGAAAAAAAGCCATACAGCGGGTCAATATAGGAAAAACGGGTTTCTTTGAAGACATCTTTTACCTCTTCCGGAAGGAATAAACCAGAAGAAAAATTCCGATAGTAGGCATAATGAGAGATAAAGGAGATTTGTCAAAATAATCTTTAGAAAAAGAAATCTGTTCTCCGAGACCCGGCCCGAAGACATCTGCTGTAAAATCGATCCCGAGAAAGCTAAAGATGGCGATTGTCATGATAACCGAAGGAATTCCAGTAATAAACAAAACATAAAAAATGGAACGGGTTTCGGGTAAAATATGATTTTTAAAAATATGAATTTTTCCGGCTCCCATAGCTCTCGAAGCAATTGCCTGTCCGCTTCCTAAAATTTCCCTGATTTTACTTTGCACGGATTCATAAGTCATGGCCCAATCCGAAAGAATAATGGCCAAAAGCATAGCAAAAAAACCTGTGTTCAATGCGTTTACTACGACAAGGGCGATCAAGAGAGAGGGCAGGGAGATTAGCACAGAGGAAAACATTTGTAGAACGGTTTCAAAATATTTTCCCAGGGAAAATGATAAAAGGGAGCTTAGAGCAGCTAAGCTCAGAGTAAGTAGTCTTGCCGGAATGGCTGTAACAAAGGTACTCAAGATTCCATAGGAATAAAGAGCATATATATCTCTACCCAGCCTGTCTTTTCCTAAAATATGATATGGATCCTGAAACGGAGCTTTTAGAGCAGTTTCAAGCTCCACTTCTGTGGGTGGATAATAAAGAACCAGACCGATGAAAACCGATAAAAAAAAAGCCAACCTGAGTATTAGATTTAGCTTATTCATCAGGCATTCACCTTTATTATTCTTTCCTGTATAAAACGAGATAAACGGGTAAAGGAATAAAAGATCAGACCGCAATAAAACAGCAGGGCTCTTAATAAAGCTTCATCCATACTTTGAATGGAATAATACAAAGACTTTCCTATTCCAGGAAACAGGAAAATTTCTTCTACAATGATGGCTCCGGAAAGAAGAGAACTAAAATCTAAAAAAATGAAGATGAGAAGAACTGGGAAAATTTTTAATAAGAGATGTTTATAAAGAATAGTGAAACGGCTGAAGCCCCTGGACTTTAAAAAAAGGATATAGTAGGTATCTTCTTCTTTCTTTCCCTCGGCATAGGTAAAAAAGAAAAGTCTGGCAAAAATTCTCGAACCCAGGGCAAGACCGGGAAGAATCAGGTAGCTGAGGTCACCTGCTACATAACCTCCCGGAGGAAGTAGTTCCCAATACAGGAAAAAAAGAAGTAAGAGGAGGATGGCTACAACAAAAATAGGAGTCGAAAGAATGAAGCCGGCGAGACTTAAAAGTAAACTATGGAAAAGTTCTGAGCGGAAATATAGAGAAGTAATCCCGGCAAGTATTCCGGTAAAACTCCCAATTAAGACCGAGAAAAGGGCAAGTTGCAAAGTAGGAACAAGCCTTGTGCCTATGTGATTCAGGATATTTTCACCGGACTGTGAGTTTCCCAACTGAAACCGGAAAATTCCCAGAACAAATTGGGAATAAGATGTTAAAAAGGATGGTTTCTCGTTTTCCATTTCTTTCAGATACTCTTTTGAAACCCCGCTATCAGCATGGAGATAAGCTCTATCTTTTATTCGAAAACTGGCCAGCGAAAAGGAAACCAGACTCAGGGTGAATAGGAAGAATAGGAAATGAAAAACTTCTTTTTTCAACGGACTCCGAAGTTTAGAATAGATTGAATGTCCTGAAAGTTTTGAGCTTCTATAAGCCTGTCCCGCTCTTCTTTCTGATTCAAAGTTTTGGCAATAAGAGCAAGGGTTTTTATATGATCCTGAAAACGATCTCTCGGAACTACCAGCATCACAAAAATATGTACAGGAGCTTTATCTATGGCATTAAATTCAATACCTTCTTTTGAAATGGCAAGTAGGGTAATTTCAGATTGTATAGATTGAGCAGAGCAGTGGGGTATCGCGATTCCTCCCCCGATTCCGGTTGACATGGTATTCTCTCGATTAATTAAAGCCGTAGTTATTTCCTGGCTTTGCTCTGCATTTAAAGTTCCATTTTTACGGCAATGTTCTACGAGTTTTCGAATGAGTCCATGTGGATCCTCTGCTTTCAGGTCGTAGATTACATCTTTCTCCTGTATGAGTTCTAAAAGTGTCTTCATGTTTTATCCTTATCCTGAAAAATGTAAAACCTTAAGATAGTTTTTATGATTTAAATATCTGATAATTCCATCTAACAGAAAGAAGACAAAGATAATGGCCATGGGAGGTAAGCGATTCACTTGATTAGAAGCTGCAAAGAATAGTAGAAGGATAGCTGAAATAAATAGAGCAGTTAAAGAAGGAATAAACCCTCGATTGGAATTTCTTCCCGGTGAGGAATATGCCAGATACCAGATAACGGTAGCAGAAATTAAGGAGGGGTATTCCAGTAGGAAGTCGTACCTATAGGCCAGGGTTAGAAGAAGAAAAAATAAAATGCAGAGGCTTAATTCTCTGAGTGATTTTCCCTGTTTTAAGAAAAATAAAGGAATGAGCACAAGGGAAAAAGTGCCGAAACTTTCCATTGCACTGAAAATGGAAAAGGCCGGGAAGTAATTACCGGGAGAAAACCTCGTAAAAAATAAACCCGGCATAAGAGCGGAAGGAAAAATTTCAGGAAACATTTCTATTTCTGTCAGAATTGGAATCTGCAGGTATTCAAAATGGTGAAAAATAAAACCCAGTCCGGAATTTATCCCGGCTAAAAAAATTCCCAGCGGAAAGGGGATTTGTCGAAATACACTTTCAAATGCATAAAAAGGAAAGAGAACCAGGGCAGTTAATAGAATTAAATACCATTCTTGAAAGACCTGCGGAGTAATTAAAAGATAAAGGAATATTTGGTATATAAAACCCAGATTGTAAATATAACCTACCCTGAACCTGTAATAAATTAAGATAGGTATAAAGAGGGAAAAAGCAAGCAAGGTTGAGAAAATAAAAGAAGGTTTGATGAAGGAAAAAAACGCCAGGCAGATACCTAAGATTAAGGTCGAAAAGATATCAACATAGAATTCTCTTGAAAGAAGTTTGAATCCCTTATTTGTAAGAATATAGCTGTTAGCCGACACCGGGTTTTTCCTTTTTTATCTTTGAAATCCTCTCTGAGAAATCAATATGAGCCGGACAGATAAAACTACAAATTCCACATTCAATACAGGTAGTATGCTGAAAGGAGCTGGCTTGTTTGTCAAAAATACCTCTCGGATTTGCATGAACCGGACAGAGAAGGGTGCAATCATCACAATCTATACAGACTTTTTCGAAGTTCTTTTCTTGAATATCCTGACAGATAATAAATGAATTGTGTGAGTATATATCAAAACGAAACTCTTCTCCTACTTTAAAAATTTCAGTAGGATGGTAGAAAGAATTCAGGGTAAAATAAGAAAAATTCTCTTTAAACTGATGTAAAAATTCTTTTAAATTCCAACCATTCTTTAAACTGCACTTTTGATTGATGGACTGAATCTGACCGGAAGATTCCTGTATAAAAAAACTTACATGTCTTTCCACAAAAGGAATATTTAAATAGAGCGAGCGAAGAACATGGTAGAGAGTTTCGGCTCCCAAAAAAAGAGTATTTTCCAGAACCGTTTTTTCATCTAAAAGAGTAGAGTCCGTATAGCGGTAAAGAAAATATCTGGGAGAAGAAGCCGGATATTGAAAACGAAGTTCTTTTCCGGAAATATAATCCTCAAAACGAGCCTGTGGTGCAATTAGTAATAGGTTTTCTTTAAAAAGAGAAAGATACTGACCGTATTCTTCCAGGATAAGTTTTCTAAAATCAATAAAGTTCTCACCAGAAAAGGGAGATAAAATAATCCGAAATTCTTTCTTTTCTTTTAATATGGAAAAAATGTCCTGGATAGGAACTGTCGGAAATTCAAAGGAAATTAAACCGGAATTATAAAGTTGGGCTTGCATTTCTTTGAGTTCATAGACTTTAGAACTCGGATTTTCCCGTGCTAAAAAAGAGCCATCCTGTAAAATTGAAACGGAATCGCTTTCGGGATGATAATGAGCTATCCCATTTGCGGGTGAAGATTTTTGACATTTATCATCACCCATTAGAATGTCACCTATTTCTACCCGTCTTGGGTATTCTCCCCGAATGGTTAAACGTCTATCCTGATATATCGAAGAAATTAATAATTTTCCGGATAGAGGTGGCAGGGAAAAGGCCCGACTTTTTTTGCTTAAAAAGCCGGGATTTTTTATGTTACCCAGGCTAAACAAGGGAAATTCCTGTATTAAAAATATCTTTAATTAGTAGGGGTTTTTACTACGTAAATTTCGTCTTTAATTGGAAGCTCTTTTTTCAGATTCTTGATGTAAGGAAGTATATCTCCCATTTCTTCGTAGTATTCGCAATCTGCTTGCATTCTTCTGGCTACCGTAAAATATTTATATAACTTCTCTTCGCCTGAGCGTTTAGACCATTTTTTTTTGGAGCATTTTACACGAAGAATGTACTTATCCTGTTCGGCTTCAAAGTGTCGTACGACAATACAGTGTAGGCAGTTTGCACAATAAACTTTTTCAGAACTCATTAAAAAGAATCTCCCAGATTATCTAAGTATGGATATATAAGCTAAAACAAAGGCTTTTTGCCTGTCAAGTAAAAACAGGATTATTTCTGTACCCTTCGATATACGGTATTTATTTAAAATAGGTATATCGAAGGGTGAGGCTGACTCAGGCTAAGACGTTAAAATTGATACATGAGAGTCAGGTATAGAGACTGGATTTCTGTGGAATCTGATTTTCCGTAGAAAATTTTATCTGTAATAATTTCCCAGGGACTTACTGTCGCACCCCCATTAAAAGCAAATAATTCTATATTTGTGAAGGTCGGGTAGGATACGTTCAGGGTTTCGTTTCTGTAACCAATGCGGAGTCCGAGGTTTCCGAAGTTATGCTGATAACCAAAGTCAAAAACATTGCCTTTTACTTCCTGTTTGCCATTAAAGGAAATATTTAATCCGAGACTTGTTGAGTTTAGGTAAAGGCTGTCATATTCTACACTGCTGGTAAGTTGTCCGAGAATTGGAGAATCAAAGGCTAATTCTAAATAAACAGAAGAGGCTTCATTGATGAAGAATTGTAAATTTACTCCCAGGAAGGTTGTCCAGGCAGAACTATTAAAGGAATGCTCCCGGTAGCCACCCCAGCCATTTCCCAGGTAAATTCCGGACTCTTCGAGTTGAGTTCGGAAATTCCGAATTTGCAGTTTGGGCGTAATCAGGAATTGGTTAAAACCTAATTGATAACCAACATTAAAATCTATGTTTTTATATTTCAAATCCGCAGTATGGATACCTACAGCTCCTCCGCCCAGACCGAGACTTATATAATCATAATTTGGAACAAAACCGGTTAAATCAATTCCGGGAAAACCACGAAATTCTAAGCCCAAAAGAAGGGAACCCGAACCAATGCCACCCATATAGTAGTCCAGACCTATAGGATTTAAAAGATAGAACTTCTGCCCTGCATCCCATTCGAGATTGAGTTGACTGCTGACAATATCATCAACAAAAAATTTGTCTTCCAGTTCATGCTTGAAATTGCCGGCAAGCCCCCAGAGGCCCCCTTTTAAAACCAGGCCTGAACCCGGTTTGGCCTGAGCGAATACTGATGACGAAGTGAGGAGTGAAACGAACACCATTGTAAAAATAAATAATTTTTTTTTCATCTCTTTCATACCCAATTATACAAACCAAATATCCTTTTTTTTCAGTTTAATTTCAAAATACGGAAAGGGCAAGTGTTTTAAATATTAATAAAATTTGGAGGAAAATAAAAAAGGCTACCTTCCGGTAGCCTTTCTACAAATAGTATAATGAACGAGAGCTTAGAAGCCCGGAACTTTTTTCTTTAGGTCATCAACTTTTTTATTAACATCTTTTGTTGATGGAGTCGGAGCTGAAGACATGCCAGCGAGTTTTTTACCGCATTCTATGCCTTTTTTATCAAGTTCGGCAACTTTAGCTTTGTCAGTTTCAGCCAGAGAATCTCTAACTTTAGCTACTTTTGCAGCAGTTTCAGTAACGGAAGTTTGTGTTTTTGCTAACTCGATTGCCATAGTTGCTTGAGTAGCTTTATCAGCTGATTTTGCTTTGTCTACATTTGTACAGAAAGAATTCACAAGAGTTTCATATTCAGAAACTAATTTGGAATTATCTCCTGTAGCAGGTTTTGTTTCTTCAGTTTTAGCTGGTTCGGTTGTTTCTGTTTTAGCCGGCTCTTCTTTTGGTTGTTCTTTTTCACCACAAAAGCTTAGAGTGAGAGAAAGGCCAAAAAGAAGGCTAATAAGGGTAAGTTTGGTACTAAGGTTTTTCATTCAGTCTTCCTAAAAGATAGTATGATTTCACTATACATTTCACTTGTTTAGCGATAGCAAGCTTTTTTCATTTTTTTATCTTTACTTTTACTAAAAAAATAGATAGACTTGCATATAAGAGGTGTGTACTGGTATTGAATACAGGCATTTTTAGCTACAGGTTCTAAATGGAAAAAAAGAAGAAAAATAAGAATCATTCCTTTAATAAAAAATATCAGAAGGTTTACCAGGCTATTCTGGATGATATGGAGGAGGAACTGGAGTTTTTAGATAATGAGGCCGATTATGACAAGGACCTGGGACTTATAGATATTGCTGAAGATACGAAGACTTCTACTTATTCTTACATAAAAGAGCTGATTCGGCTTCAAATCAAGCTGGTAGAATTACAGGAATGGGTACGGAATACGGGCTATAAACTGGTAATTATTTTTGAAGGAAGGGATGCCGCCGGGAAAGGAGGAGTTATAAAACGTATCATGCAGCGTTTAAATCCGCGTGTTTGCAAGGTGGTTGCCTTGCCTGCTCCTACAGAAAGAGAAAAATCCCAGTGGTATTTTCAAAGGTATGTGTATCATTTACCGGCAGCCGGAGAAATGGTCTTATTTGATAGGAGCTGGTATAATCGGGCCGGGGTTGAACGGGTTATGGGATTTTGTTCGGATGAAGAATACTGGGAATTCCTGAATACGGTTCCTCAATTTGAGAGAATGATCTGCCGCTCGGGAATCCACCTGGTGAAATATTGGTTCTCTATTTCTGATAAGGAGCAGGAGTTTCGTTTTAATTGCAGGATTAACGATCCCCTGAAGCGCTGGAAGCTTAGTCCAATGGATTTACAATCCAGGATACGCTGGGAAGACTACACAAAAGCAAAAGAAGTTATGTTAGAAAAAACTCATATAGAGGAAGCTCCATGGTTTATCGTACCGGCAGATAGTAAAAAGTTAGCCAGACTGAATTGTATCTCTCATTTACTCTCTGTTATTGATTACCATAAAATTGATACGGAAAAAGTTACCTTACCGGAGCGAAAACATAATGAGGGGTACAGAAGAAATCCAACTCCCAAAGAATTAATTATTCCACAGGTATATACCTGATTCTAAAGAGTATAATTTTTTATATATTCTCCAAATTTTCTGTCAGAATTCATTGTATGCTGTTCGAGCCAGGAATGGATAAATTCCAGAACCTTAATGGTAAGGATGGCACTTCCTGCTTCTAATTTCATTCTAAGGCCTATGATTTCTTCAGCTAATTTATTGTGTTCCTTCTGGTGTTGAATTTTTTGAGGAAAGCTATATTTTTCAAAAAGTCTTTCTTCGGTATCGAAATGAAAAATGGTATATTCGATGAGTGCATCTAAAGCTTTTAGTAAAACATTTTTCTCTTCCCCTAAGGAAAACGTGGCGTGCAGGGTATTTAATAGATCAAATAGGTGTTTATGCTGATTATCTATTATTTCAATACCAATTTCATTTTCTTTTGTCCATAAAATAAAAGGCATTTATTTACTTTTCCTCTAAGCATTGTGTGCTTTAGACCGGGACGGACATAGTCCCGGTTTTTCAATAAGCTTAGTTGTGAGAACTGGCAATCAGATAAAACGCGGTATTTCTGTATACGACAGATTGGGGTAATTGAGACGGGTCGATTTGCGAAACCCCTTTACCATACTCATAAATATAAGTTAAGGTAATGGAAGATTTTGCAGTAGCCCAGCTGATACCCAGGCTATAACCTGTATTATTGATGTATTCCAGTCTGGTTTTTGCCTGTAACACTTCAGGTTGATAGATTAAATTGTTTGCTAAACTAATGCTATTTCTACTTGTTTCTGTAAGGTAAAGGTCAACTGCCGCATCCCCCCATTCTATAGGTTTATTGTTGGAGAAGTTTGTGTACATCCCAAAACGAAGTGCAAGAATATCTATCGGGAAAAATTCCAGACCGAAAGCATAGTTGAGAGTGGGTTCACGACTTAAGAGTGGATCTTCTGTATCTTTAATAATTAAAGTTCCGGTTTTTGCTTCTAACAAACTTCTACTCAGGCTGGAACTGAATCCATCTGTAAATATCATATCAAAGGAAGCAATAAAAGACTTGTTGGCAAACCAGGCCAGCCCGGATCGGATTTCTGTAATTTCCGGGATTTTACCACTGGCTGCCGGACCTGCATAAATCAATCCATTGCTTACAATAGACGAGGAATTCTGTGAAGCTGTAGATAGGGTGGTTTGGGTATAGTTTGAAGAACTACTTTTTGAATTAAAGGAAGTGATGCTTCTACTCTCAGCTGTTACAAAATGTCTTTTTACAGAAGCACCCAGGGCAAATTTATCGGTAGGCATGAACTGTAAACCCAGTGCCGGTGTTAAACCCAAAGTTTTTCTTCTATCCTGAGTAGATATGTGACTGAATGCACCATCTTTTCCTTCTATAATCTGGGTAGATTGAATTCTGGAAGTATCGTTGAAAAAGAAAAGAGAACCTCCTATCGCCAGTTTATTAGAAAGAGGATAACCGGCACTTAAACCGATGTTATAAAGTTCATTACTTTCTGTGTAATCGATACGGTAACTGGATAAGAGAGGACGGGATTGGGGTAAGTAGAAGAAGTCTGCCTGATCAAATTGCTCGTTGTTCGGGCTTATAACAGAAAAGCCGACTTTCAATTTTTCAAAGGATTTAATGGTACCGATGAAGTTCGGACTAAATCCGCGTGACTTTCGAACATAATCCTGACCTGGACCAAAAACATTCTGGTAACGCTTTTCGGTTTCTTTGTAGGTGTTTGCGGAGATGGATACAAAGTTGTCGTAGGCAAATGCAATACCAGCCGGGTTGTAAAATGCTCCCGAAGGGTCATCGGAAATTGCAGAAAAGGCCCCCCCCATACCAGCAGCCCTTTCTCCAATTAAACCATTAATATTATGGTAGGTGTCTGACAAGATGGAAGAAGAGAAAATTACCAATAGTAGCAAAAAGATATAAGGCATTCTATTCACCTTTATTATTTTATTTAAAGTCTATAAACTATTAAAAAAAAATACCCCCTAACAAACTGAGAGTATTTTTTTTATCATAGGCGAGCCATTACAGGCTCGCTTGCTCCCTAGATTACATCCAAGTTGTTTAAGCTCAAAAAATTAACCAGCAGAAAAAACTGTTTTCTTTTATTCCTGAGAAATATCAATCACAAGACCATCTAACATTTCTCCTCTTGAATTCTTACTCACTATAAGGAGATGGGTTACATTGGAAGGGATGGCTGTGTCATTGGCCATTATATAAATAATGTCATTTCCGGTCTTGTTGAAATCTGCAATTTCTCCAAGTCTATCATACTGTACTCCATTTACATTGAGCTTGGCCCAATACATTTTGTAGGAGGTTATATTACTTTCTGAAGCTGCTTTTTTTATGGTTATTGTTCCGCCAAGTTGTTTTGGATCCGTATCGGTTGAACTCAAGGTGAAGCCTGTTGGCTTATCTGTCAAATCACTGGAAATTTGTAAGATTTCGGATACGAGAGAATCCGGACTTATGGTTTCTGATGTAACTTCGGTAGCGGGTTTTTGGGTTACACTTGTGACCTTGAATGTTATTTCACCCAGACTTTCGCCGCTCGAACTGGTGACAGTTACTTTGAAATTTCCTACTTCAAGAACAAGGGTGTAATTACCGGTAGAATCTGTCTTAACGGTAGTGGTTTCGGCGGAACCGGAGCTGGTTTGAGCTAAAACAGACAGTCCCGTACTAATTCCACTACTGGAAAGTGTCATGGTTGCATTGGAAATAGGTGTCCCATCCTTGCCTTTAAGTTGACCGGTGATAGAAAGTTTCGGACTCGCTATCGTAGTTACGGAACCATCAGGTAAAGTGGAAGCTATGGCTCGAATTGCATTTTTACTATTGCTATCGTCCGAATTTTTAAGACAAGAGACTAAAGTAAAAGATATGGAAATAACAATTAATACTAGAGTTTTCATTCAAAACTCCTCCCGTTTCATTTGACTATTATAGTATATTTTATATAACATGCAATAAAAAATAATCTTTCTTGTTGTGATAAAATAATAAATCTATATTTCCTCAAAAAATCAGGGAGATATTCCCTTGATGCCGGTTTAAACCGGTTGTCAATAATCCCGGAAAAAATGAGCGGATACATAAATCTTATGATTTCAGAAATCGTAAGAGGCGTTTGGCTGATTTATTTTCCGGATCTTTTTCTAAAGCTCTTTCTGAGTAGGAAATGGCTTCTTCATATTGTCCGACCAGCCTGTAAATATCTGCCATATTCACAAGATTCATTACATTTCCTTCCTCTCTTCGCATGAGTTGTAGGGACGATTCTAAGGCTGAATTGTATCTTCCCAACTTCTTATGAGAAACGGATAAATAATACCAGTAGTCTACATTATCCGGATCAATTTTTAGATAGGACTCTAAAATTTTTGCTGCGTCTTCGTAATTTCCGACTTTAAAGCAGACAAGTCCAAATAGTTTGGAAATTTTAGGATTACTCGGATCTTTTTGGTAAGCTGTATCTAAAAGAAATTTAGCATTTTCTAATTTTCCATCATTTAAGAGAAGTTTGCATTGTTCGTAAATATAATCTGTATTGGAGAGTTCAATTTCATCTGCACCAAGTTCAACTTCAGATTCCTTGAAAGCCAGACGTAGAAGGGACAGGTCATCGATTAAGGAACCGGTGGTTAGAATGCTGGCTTTAATTTGTTCCAGCTTGCCCTTCCCTATACGAACATGGTTTAAAAATAGAGAAGTATCTTCATTAATTGTGCGTATTACTTCGTTCGGACTCATATCAATATCATCTCTACCATCAGAACCCATGATAATGACATCACCGGGGATTAATTGGTATTTGTAGACCTGGAACTCTATTTCTGAATCGAGACCCAGTTTTCGTAACTGCATATCCTTTTCAATAAAGCGTACATCTCCGTTTCGATACAATACACAGAAGGGATGTTCGGCGTTGAAATAAAAGACTTCTCCGGTTTCATCGTCTATGAGCATGATTACACAGGAAATGACCATGGTTCCGTTAAAGGCTTTGAAAATTCCGTTTATTTCGTGATAAACTTTCGTAAGCCATTCCTGCGGACTGTTCGGGATAATTCCTTTATCGGCAGCCCTTCTCATAATAGAATTAATTACAACTCCCATTACGAGACTTCCCCCGGCTCCTTGCATGGATTTTCCCATTGCATCTCCATTCATAGCCAGGGTATAACGTCTAAATTCTTCAGTATCCGGATTCCCTAATTTAACATTTCCTGTAACACAAATATCTCCTCCGAGATCTGCTTTTCTGTTTCGAAATTCAAACTGCTTTTTTTGATAGATGAGAAATTCGGTTTTTACACTTTGGGACTTGTTTGCATTCAGGAATAAGGGTTTGGCGAGTAGGGAGGTCAGGTAATAGTCACCATCCTGTTGCACTTTCAGTTTTTTGATCTCTTCCATTCTTTCTTCTACTTCACGGGTTCTTTCCGCCACCTTTTCTTCAAGGTTTTCGGCATAATCCTGTAATTCCCGTCTGGCGGTACGAATTGAATTAACCATCGAATTGAAAGACTCTGAAAGAAAGCCAATTTCGTCATGGAAAATAACCTTAATTTCGAGATCCAGATCTCCTTTGTTTACTTTACGAACCCCCTGTAAAAGGTTTCTTAATGGATTTAGAAGGCTTCCCTTAAAGAAGAGAGGATAGAAAACGGTAATAAAAATAACAGCTATTAATAAGATGAAGGTTTGAATTTTAAAAACACTGTGCATTTCTTCTCTGTATTCTGTATAAGAATAGCCTACTTCCGTGAGGACCTGTGCGAAACGGTCATAGAATCGGAATACTATATAATGCTTTTGTTCCCGGTAAGGATGTGAGCTAAGGCGGTAGTGTCGACTTAGAGCTGGAGTAAAATGCCGTAGATGCTTGTAAACATTACGTCTGTATAAAGCTACATTTTCCGGGCTTTCTTCCCAGGTGCAGGATTTAAGCTCTTGCAGGATAGGTTCTCGAAAGTATTTAATACTGCTGGCACTTCTTTTAATGAAACTTTCCAGTTTTTTGCAAAAACCTTCAGTAGCAAAATTACTAATTTTATTGGCATGAATGAATGTTGCACGGTTTAAGCCCTCAAGGTAGGAGAATAATTCTGCTTTTAATTCTTGTTTTTTTAGCTCAGGATGTTCTTTTACAAAATTTAAAATGGATTTTTTGTATCCAATAAATTCCGGATGTGTGGTTTGTAGGTATTTTAAAAGTTCTTCTTTATAGTTTTCTACATCCAGATTTTGAAGGTCTTCGAAAATGATAGTGTTTTTAAAATCGGCTTCTACCAGGGATAGATCTAAGCGGGTGATAGAGGGATAGCGGGTAAACTCAATTTTTTCAGAACCTTTCGGATACCGAAGGATATATTCTACACTTTTGGGAGCAAGGCCTGTATCCAGAACATTAAAAAGTTTCTCTATTTTTAAACTGTTGTATTCTCCATCCTGCTCCTGGGCCATATAGAAGCCCCAGGCCTGAACAACAAGGAGAATGGAAACCAGGGTTAAACCTACTATCTTTGCCATAAAGGTCGTGGTTTCTTTAGTGGAATTAATATAAATAATCGATACCATAAAGAATCCAATTACAAAGCAGAGTACTAAGGAAATCAGGTAGGTAGAGCGTTCCATTGCTCCATCCCGGCTCATGATGTTGGTAAAATTGGGAAGAACTCCCGCAATTAACATAGCAAACATCATGTAGAGAATTGTTTTTTTCTCTTTTTGGTTTTTTATCTGGTAATATTTCCAGATTGGTATGCTTATAAAATTAATAAATATATAAACTGCAATGAGAACAGCCAGAGCAACGCTCAGACGGGGGGAATCGAAATCCCAGTAATGGCCTGTAAAATGATACTTTTTATCAGCAAAAGCGGTTCCTCCACAGAATACAAGAGCCGCAAAAATAGCAAAAGAATAGAGAACCTTGAAGGCATTTTTACTTAGTCCGGGATTTGTATCCCTGGGGTATTTTAAGAAAAATTGACCTAAATGGGTAATTAGAGGTAAAATTAAACCTCCGGTTAGCCAGCGATGAAAAGCTGCGTTCGGAGAGTAGTAAATCGCGGCTAAAAAATATCCGAGGCTGAAAATAAACAAAAAGAGAAAAGCCATTCCAAGGTGAAAGGTACTTTTGGATTTTTTAGGAAGGCCTAAAAAAAAGAGGGAGAGTAAAAATGTAAAAATAGCTACGACCAGGGTTCCAAACGAATAAAAGTTTAGATATAAATTTTGAATCAGGTCAGAAAAAACTCCCAAATTACGCTCCTTATCACCGAGTAAGGCGAATCTAAGATTATTTGTAAACTATAATTATAAGCATAAGAAGTTTTTTTATCTTCACAATTATCTTTGAAGTTGAAAAATGTTGATTTTTCAGAAAAAGAACGTGTCTTTTAAAGTTATTGGAAAATAATAAAAAAAGGCAGGGGGCCGAAATTCATGTTAGAACCTAAAAAGAATCCAGATAATAGTATCTTCAAGATATTTACAAGAATTTCCTTACGAAAGAAAATGAATATCGCCGGTTTACTGATTATCTTTATTTTTTCTATTCTTTTGTTTACAAAAATTTTACCCCTTTTGGAGAGCGGTAAGTTAGAGGAGAGGAAAGGAAAGCTGCGTGCAGTTGTAATGTCTGTGGTTTCTCTGATTAATTTTTATGAATCCCAATTGAGAATTTCAAATAGTAAATTAAAAGACCCAACTATGCCTTTAACAGTGGAAAATGCCAAACTGGAGGTGATTCGAAATCTCCGACAGATGCGTTACGATAAAACCGAATATTTTTTTATTCTGGATGGAAAAGGAAATGTAGTCTTGCATCCGGTGAAGCCGGAATTGGAAGGAAAGAACATTTTGGATTTAAAAGATCCGGAGGGAAAATATATTTTTCGAGAAATGGTAATCGGTTCCCAGCGCGACGGAGAAACCTTTGTAAATTATACCTGGCAGGCTAAATACAGTAGGACGGTATATGAACCGCAGACAACCTTTGCTCGCTATTATTGGCCCTGGGATTGGGTCATTTGTTCGGGTGTTTATACACAGGACATTTTAGATTCCATGAGGGATATATATTCAAAATCGGCTATGTTTGTAGCACTGGCTTCGGGTACGACTATTTTTATTATGTTTATGCTTGTGTTTTTTAGTTTAACACGGCCTCTTGAGCATTTAACAAAAGGGATTTCGGAATTACGAAAAGATAATCTGGACTATGAAGTAGAAGTGATATATGAAGATGAACTTGGTGATATAGCGAAAGAATTCAATCAGATGACCAGGCATAGAAAACTAATTCAATCAGAATTGGAAGAGTTAAATTCAAATCTTGAGGATAAGGTTGAAAAGAGAACCTATGAACTCAGACAGACTTTAAATGAAGTTCGTAACTTAAAAGAGAAACAGGATGGAGACTATTACCTGACTTCGCTCCTTCTAAATCCTCTCGGTAAAAATTTAAATAGGGATGATAAAATTCACATTACCACATTGATAAAGCAGAAGAAACAATTTCGATTTAAAAAACGAGAGCATGAAATCGGAGGAGACCTCTGTGTATCCAATAATCTAATTTTACATAACAGAAAATATTCGGTATTTATCAATGCGGATGCTATGGGAAAATCCATTCAGGGAGCTGGTGGAATTTTAATTCTGGGTTCTGTTTTTGATTCTATTATAAAACGTTATTCCTTTGAAAGCGAGGTAAATAAAATTTCTCCTGAGCAATGGCTGAAGCAATGTTTTATTGAACTCCATAAGGTATTTGAGGGTTTTGAGGGTTCTATGATGGTTTCTGTTATATTAGGAATTATTGATGTTCAGACCGGTTTACTATTATTTATAAATGCGGAACACCCTCACCTTATTTTATACCGTGATAAAAAAGCCTCCTTTATAATACCTAAAATGTATTACTACAAACTGGGTTCTCCAATTTACAGTAGGAAAATTGAGATTGAATCTTTCCAGTGTAAGCATGGAGATATACTCCTTATGGGTTCTGATGGCAAGGATGATATATTGATTCAAGTTCCCAATGGTGAAAGAGCTTTTAATGAAGATGAAAATTTGATACTGAAAAAGATTGAAGAGTCTGATGCTGATCTGGAAAAATTGCTAACTCTGATAGCAGGGGAGGGTGAAGTTACGGATGATTTGTCTCTTATGAAAATAGAATATAATAATCCAAATGCAATACCGAAGATACAGATACCGGAAATGGATTTTCTCTCTATTCAGAAAGAAGCGAATGAATATATACAAAAGGGTCTATTGGAGAATGCTCTACAACTTATTGAAGAACAACTGAAAAAGTATCCCAAAGAAACTCGTTTTCAAAAAATACAACTTCGAACACTTATAAAGCAGGGAAGTGTGGAAGAAGCTTCCCAACTGGCAGAAATATATTATAATGAGAATCCTTCAAGCCTTGAATTAGCATTTCTGTGTTCGTATTGTTTTAAGAAATTAAAACGTTATAAGAAAGCGATGGATTACGGGGAAAGGGGAAGATTGAGAGATAAGTCTAATGCAAAAAATCTTTTAAATCTTATAGATATTTATTATCTTTCCGGGAATATTGAAAGGGCAATAAAAATATTGCCTGAGGCCAGAAGCCTTCTGGGAGGAGAACATGAACATATCCAAAAATGGGAAAATACTTTGAATCTTTCTACTTTAGGTTAACTGCATACACGAAAGGCGGTAATTATCTTACCGCCCGGGAAAGTGTTATTTATCTTTCGCTATTTGCTGTTACGGAGTGAACCGGAATCCATTCACCGGAAAGGTTTTTAAATTTTTCCTGTCCTTTTTGAATGGCATCCAGTCTTTTTCCTTCTTCTAGTATTCTGACCGGTGGTGTTTTTAAATCCCAGACCAGGCCTATCCAGCTCATCATTTTTAAAATGTAATAGCTCATATCTACTTCATACCAGTAGAAGCCCTGATTGGCTGTATGACGATAATAATGGTGGTTGTTGTGCCAGCCTTCTCCCATAGTCACAAGCGCAAGAAGGAAGTTATTGCGACTGGTATCACCTGTAGTATAACGTTGCTTTCCGAAAACATGGGAAAGAGAGTTGATGGTCCAGGTTCCGTGACCGAGAAAGAATGTAGAAACCGCATAGCCCCAGGTAAGAACAGAAAAGGCATACAGATGGTTCTGCCCTCCAAAGGCATAACCGAGGCCGTAAAGCATAAACGCATAGCTAAGAGGGGGAATCCAGTAGTGCTTATCGATGAAGACTAATTCGGGATATTTTGCATAATCTTTGATTTTTTTTACATCGTAGGTATTGTGCTCACTTCCTAAAAACCAGAGCATATGAGAATGCCAGAACCCGTGTTTGGGAGAATGAAGGTCTTTGTCGGTATCGGAATACCTGTGGTGATCTCGATGATGAGCTCCCCACCATAGGGCACCTTTTTGCATAGCCGTGCCACCGAGCCAGGCAAAGAAAAATTGCATGGGCCTGGAGGTTTTAAAGGCGTTATGCGCGAAATACCTGTGGAAGCCGGCTGTAATTCCGAACATTCTCAGGTAATACGAAAGGACAGCAATTAAAACCAGTTCCCACGAAAAAGGAACAAAAAATGCAATCAGAATGGTTGCATGAACAAGGGAAAAAACTGCAAAAGAGAGTAAAGAAATCTTGGTTCTTTTAGGTTTAAATTCTACTTTTTCTTCCATAAAGGTAAATGCCTTCGTTGTTTTTTAATCTTTAAGATTCAGTTTTTTGGATAAGGTTGCAAAAAAGTTAGGATTTTTTAAAGAAAATTAAGTAGGCGAGCCATTGGTGGCTCGCCCGGTCGCAATAACTTGAGGGTGAAAGTCCCTTACGGACAGCTATGCCCGATAGGGATATTGTATTTAGAGGAGAGGTAACATTCTACTATATGTCTATCCTGCCAGGTTGCCCCGTAAACACTGTTAGCATTGATCGCACGGTTAAATACCAAAACCTCACCAATTAAACCCTGAAAATAACTTGTAGCTGTTAAATCACTTCTTACACCAACAGTCATATTGGCTGTACTTGTACAACTAAGAGTTGTACCACCAGAACTGGATGTACTACCTGGCATATCTCCATTTTTTCCTAAAAACAGGTTTCCACCGGCATGGTTCATTCCGGTGAGCATAGATACTTCATTCAATGAAAATGCAGTGTTTGTATTTGCCATTAAGGGAGCATCTATTTCAAAGAAATAATCTGTAGCCGGAGAAAGGTTTTTTGCAAGATTGAACCTACAGCTAATATTATTGTCTTTTGAAATGATTTCTCGATAATTTCCATTACTGGCAGAATTTTTTGTGATAGCAAAAACGGTAACTCCAGTTCCATATGTAATCGAAGACGCTCCTGCATTAAAATATTGATTTGTCCCATTAAACTCTATCGCCGGTTTGCCATTGATTCCATTGATCCCGGTTCTAAAAACTGGCCCGTTGTATTGGGTACCTAAAAAGCCATTTCCACTTAAATCAGGCCAGTTTCCGACAGTTGCAGTATCTGCAAGGTTACTAAAACTATCAGCAGCAACGTGGAATTTTAAACTACTGCTGGCAACTGCTGGATTCCAGGTTGTTACCTGCATCGGATGATAGCCACTCAAAGCACGGATTTCCGCTTCGGTAAGAACACGGTTGTATACCCTTAGGTCATCTAAAGAACCATCATAAGCTGCCCCCATTAATAAACCGGCATTTCCTGCGGATACAGTTGCCATGGTAAGAGGACTTGTAATTTGAAGCTTTCCATTCATATATATCTGACCATTTGTACCATCATAGGTTCCACAAACATGATTCCAAATATTTGTTGAACTTAGATAGGCTGTTCCAGTTGAACTTCCATAAGAGTCATAGTTTATATTTGTCATATGTAAAGTTAATCTCATCATTTGATTTGTCGTCTCTACACCGTACTGAAAAATATATCCCTGATAACCAGCACCAAAAACATTTGGTTTTACCCAGTAACAGACCGTTCTACTACCTGTACCTACTGGTAAATGTGCATCTGAAGCGGTTACTGAACTGGAAGGTGTAAAAGAATAAGCACTACCGCTTATTCCAAACCTATCAGTAACCGACGTTACAGAAGTAGTATTTCCATTCGCAGCAAAGCCACTCACATCATTCGCATCGCCATTGAAGTCATAGTGTGCAACAAGACCTGCCGGAACTTGCGTGGCAAGCTGGCGAATCTGTGCAAGGCTTAATGCGTTATTGTATACCCTCACATCGTCAATCTTTCCATTGAAAAAATTTCCACCAGTGGGGGACTGTCCGATTGTAAAGTTTGAAGTTCCCGTTGTAAGGGCAATCGTATTAGAAGCTATTTGTTTGCCATTTACAAATAGATAAGCAGTTGTTCCATCATAAGAACCACAGATATGAGACCAGGAATTCAAAGGAACAGAATAAGGAGCATAGGCAGCTGCATTGATAAAGTCTAAAGTCACATTCTGTACCCCCGCATTATTCCAGAGTCCTAATTGGAACTGGTTATTCGTTCCTGCGGATCCATAACCGGTAAAGATAGTCCAGCCACCCGGCACCGGATGAGCGGTTGGATTTATCCATCCACAAAGAGTTCTGGGTGCATTGCCGTTAGGAAGTCCGTACGTTACTCCTGTAAGAGCGTGAGAACTGGGGGCGTCGAACAATCTTGCTCCATCGGTATTTCCATCTTTTCCAGTTACATTGCTACCAGTTGAACCGGAAAGACCCAGATCAGGAATAGCACCACTACTATTGTTACTACCACCATCCAGATGGAAGTCTGCCAATAGCCCCGTTGCTCCTGTGCTATAGGCTGAACCCACCTGTGCCGGTGTAGCATTTTGAGCTAATTCGTTGATTTCCCCTTCATTTAAAACACGGTTGTAGATTCGGACATCGGCTATATTACCGTTGAAATAAAAGGTTCCACCTCTACTTCCTATTTCCATTCCTCCGCCCGAATCTACGAGACTACTTGTATCGTTACGTGTCGCCATTAACTTTCCATTTAGATAAAGGGAGGCAATCGTCCCTTCCTGGGTTACAGTTATATGTGCCCACTGATTCAGTGCGAGAGTATAATAGCCTGTGGTTGTGAATCCACTTCCATTTATCCAGGCAATAGACTGTTTTCCGGCATCATTCCAAAGTTCAAGAGTGTATCCATTAGGAGAACTGTTTGCATATTTTTTGTCTACAATTCCAAATACATTCCCTGATGCTGGAAGAGAATTCGGCTTTATCCAGACCGATACACTCATATTGGAATTGGACAAACTGGTATTATGGGGAACACTGATATTCTGTGTGCTACCATTAAAAGTAATCGCCTGATTAACCACACCAAATCTATCAGCAGCAGTAAATGCAGGGGCTCCGTTTAAGGTTCCGTTGTTACTACCGGCATAATCAGCGGCACTCGCTGTGAGAGGCCAGTAGCCAACGAGACCGTTGTTTTTGATCTTAACAATTCGATTACTCTCATCCAATAAAAGGTTTTTTCCATCAAAAAGAATTGTGTAAGGGTAATTATGGGTAGCAGAAACCCCCACTCCTGCCTGGAATGCAAGGATTCCATTTCTTCCTGAGATGGTATTGACCATGCCGTTCGAAATATTTAAAGTTCTAATGGTATAATTTCCATTATCTGATATATAAATATTATCTACTCCATCGGTAGATAGACCCCTGATTAGA
The DNA here is from genome assembly GCA_024233835.1 of Leptospiraceae bacterium. NCBI lineage: Bacteria > Pseudomonadati > Spirochaetota > Leptospiria > Leptospirales > Leptospiraceae > Leptospiraceae bacterium. The sequence goes on along the minus strand of JACKPC010000007.1, from coordinate 310,258 downwards.
CCAAATTTAGCTGAAGTTCGATAACCATCTACAGTACCGCTTGCATCGGAAACACCGGCAAATATATCCATCGGATAACTTGTGCCATCCAATAGAATTCTTGAAATTACTCTGCTATCACTTGCGACATAAAGATAATTTCCAACGATTGTCATATAAGTCGGAGAATAAATTGTGGCAGATGTTCCCGGGTTTCCGGCTGTTGTTGTGGCTGTTCCATTTCCAACAATCGTTGTTACCTCAGTAGTTAGCAGGTTTAACTTTCTTATTCTATGATTGTAAACATCAGAAATATAAAGAAAACCGTCTTTATAAATAATTCCATGAACTCCATTAAATCTAACGTTAGTTCCTGTTCCATCCAAAAATGCACCCGCAGGAGAGGCTGTAGTGTTATCACCTGCAAGAGTCGTGACTTCCCAGGTTCCTATTTTTATTCTACGAATTCTATTTCCATCTAGTTCGGCAGCATATAAATATGTACCATCAGTTGTAAGATCAAAAAGATTTGAAAAGCGTGCTGCTGCCTGAGTGCCATCCGCAAAACCTACAGTACCACAAATTCCAGCAGCCGTTGCAATGTCTGATGTTGCAACACGAATCTGGCGTATGCATGTTCCTGAGTCAACAAAATAATAATTGCTTCCATCAAAGGTAAGTCCTTTGTTATAGGAAACTTTAGCTGTTCCCGCGATGGCTCCATCTACCGGTCCTGATGCTGACACCCCATCTCCAATATAACTGACAACTTCCCCCTGATAAAGATGAAAAGGAGCGGGTGCAGGAGGTGCAGATAAGATATGACCACTCACCAGATAGCCGTTCACACAGTTGATGCCGAAGTTGTTAAGGTTCGAGTTTGTCACAGTCCCGGAAAGTAGGGTCTGCATGACAAATACACAGTACTGTCCCGGAGGTTGTTGCACTATTGTATAGTTGTACGAAGTGCCACTGTTTAGATTTTCCGTATAATTGTAGTCACTCGACTGACCGGTAAGAGTCACATTGGCTGTACCATTATTGATGATTAAAGTCGAAGTATTTGCCTGTCCCGATATAAAACCCGACATGGTATAGGTATTCACAGTGCAGCTAATACTTACATTCGTTATATTCGCATTTGTTAAATTACCGCTACCATTGGTCACCGTACAGGTCTGCCAGGGAGAAGTCGGCTGGGTCGCAATAGTCACACTGTAGCTACTGCCACTATCCCGCAGGGGAAAAGTGAAGGTGCTGCTTCCTGCAGGCAGGGTCAATGTATTACCGGCTCCATCCGTTATACTTAAGTCCGTTCCCGAACCAAAACCACTGATTGTGCCTCCCATCGTATAGGTGTTGGTAACACAACTGACTGTTACATTCGTCACATCAGAAACGGTTAAAGTCCCGCTACCGTTTGTAACTGAGCAGGTCTGCCAGGGATTTGTTGGCTGTGTTGCCACTGTCACGTTATAACTGAGACCGGAAGCCCTTGCCGGGAAAGCCCAGCTACCATTGGCTGTGGGGCTTATCGTATTCGTTCCATCGGAAAGCTGTAAGCCACTTCCCAGAAGACCCGATACGGTAGGCCTCACCACGTAATAGGCAGTGGCTACTTCCAGACTAAAGCTCGCTGTAGTGGAGCCGTAGCTATTAGTAGCCGTTACTGTGTAGGTCTGGCTTACGGCACTGACCTGAGGGTTCCCCGATAGAACCCCGGTCGTTGCATTTAAGGATAAGCCCGATGGCAGAGACGGTGTTATGGAGAAAGACGTAGCAGTTCCTGTGAGTGCAGGTGTAACCGGACTCATGGCCAGGTTCTGGGTTAAGACATAGGGAGAACCCGCATACACAAGCGAACTCGGTGCTCCCTCCGTTACCTGTATGCTAAAGCTATAGGCAGTAGAGCCCGATGGATTCGCAGCCGTTACCGTATAGGTATTCGATGCAGATGCCAGTTCAGGTGTTCCCGATATTACTCCTGTGCTTACGTTCAGAGATAAGCCCTGCGGTAAGGCAGGACTCACCGAATACGAACTCACCGTGCCCGTTACCGTGGGACTCAATGAAGCTATCGTAACTCCCCTTGTGTAGGTATAGGAAGAAGAGCTGTAGGAAAGAGTGGTGGGGGCTCCTTCCACTATGGATAGATTCAGAGAGATACTCGTAGAACCCGCTGAATTAGTCGCGACTACCAGATATGTTGTCGTGCCACTCACAGCAGTCGGTGTTCCGGATATTACCCCTGTTGTCTGGTTGATGCTTAAACCGGATGGCAGGGCAGGGCTCACCGAATACGAAATTACAGTGCCGGAAATCGAGGGGCTTAAAGCTGCAATACTGATACCTTTTGTAAAGATATAAGCAGACTTTGAATACGACAGGGAATACGGGGGGTAGTCGTTCACTGTGAGCTGTAAAGGAAAGCTTACACTTCCATAGGCATTCGAGGCTGTTACTGTATACGTAGTATTTGCAGCCAGGCTTAATGGTGTTCCCGATATTTCTCCTGTCACCGAGTTGATGTTTAAACCCGAAGGCAGAGCAGGACTCACTGTATAGGAGGAAGCAGTTCCCGTTAGATTGGGCTTCAGGGTCTGAATCGGAGAAGCTTTGGTGAAGATATAGGGTGAGCCCGCATAGTTTAAACCCGAAGGGGCTCCCTCCGATACGGTAATACTTAAGGGAAAGCTGATACTTCCTTTCGGGTTCGAAGCTGTCACCGTGTAAGAAGATATGGTTGTGGCTGCTTCCGGTGTTCCTGATATTACTCCTGTTATCGAGTTGATGTTTAAACCCGCCGGTAAAGAAGGTGCTACACTGTAGCGGGTCACCGTTCCCGTTACACTCGGAACTATAGGACTTATGGTCACTCCCTTTGTATACCGGTAACTGGAGTTCACATAGCTCAGGGCCGAAGGAGCTGTATCTTCTACAGTGATATATAAGGGAAAACTCACGCTTCCTTTTGTATTCACCGCGGTGATGGTATAGGTCGTTACAGACTGGGGACTCTGAGGAATACCACTCAGTTCTCCCGTCCTCGTGTTCAGGACAAGTCCTGAGGGTAGTGAGGGCGATACCGAATAGGCTGTGACAGTCCCGCTTACCACCGGGATAATAGAAGAAAGACTTACTCCCTTTGTAAGGCTCAGAGAAGATACGGGGTAGCTCAGCCCCTTAGGTGCTGAATCTTCTACCGTAATCTGGAAGCTATACACACTCGAACCCGATACGTTACTTGCTGTCACCGTATAGGTCTCGGGTGTAAGCTGCAAGGCAGAAGGAGTGCCGTATAACTTACCCGTAGACGGGTCTAACTTCAGCACCGGAGGAAGAGAAGGACTCACCGTATACGCCGTCACCGTTCCCGTTACACTCGGCATTATCGGGCTGATACTCACGTCTTTCGTGAGAAGAAGAGACGAGATTCCATAATTCAATGAACTCGGAGCCGCATCATTCACCGTCAGCACAAGCTCTGTGCTGATAGAACCCCCTGTATTCGTGGCTGTCACGGTGTATTTAGTAGATGCGTTTACGGTAGAGGGAATCCCGCTTATCACACCCGTCTTCGAGTTTAAAACAAGTCCTGAAGGTAGAGCTGGCTCCACTTTGTAGGACAGACCCGAACCCGCTATCAGAGGACTATTCGGCTGGATTAAGGTATTCTGTGTGTAAGTGACAGCCGGTTCTGTGTAGCCCAGATAGGTCGGGGCCTCTTCGTTTACCGCTATCTGGATTTCCGTTTTGGTTTCACCTGCCGTATTCTTCGCGGTCACGGTATACTTTAATAGCTCGGAAGAGGATGTGGGTGTGCCCGTGATACGACCCGTTACCGTATCAAAACTCAAACCCGAAGGTAAATTCGGACTTACAGAAAAACTCAAATTTTCCCCGCTGACCGTAGCAAAGTTCGGAAGAATACTTCCATTTTTAGTATATACAGAACTCGTGCTTGCATAGCTCAGACCGTAGGGTGGCTGAATGATGCGGTAGCTCTTTACCACTTCTCTCGACTCTTCGAGGCTTCCATTACAGGCTATCGCGCTTAACTTGAAGGATACATTCATGCTGATAGCAGCAGAATACTCGGTTCCGGAGCTACCATCACAGGAAGGAAGGCTTCCATCGAGGGTGTAGTATATCTTTGAACCCGCATTCAGGCTTAAAGTTACACTTACACTGTTGTTGTATTCTCCTGCATCCGGTGTTACCGAGGGTTTCGCAATAATGTTTTTGACTATTTTGTAAACACCGCTTCGAATTTTCGATGACTGTGAGTCTTTGCAGGCTATGGCTTTTAGAGTCGTTTCGCCTAACTTATCTAATATTACGGGTTCTGTATATACGGAACTCTTTTCACATACGGGACTCGTTCCGTCTGTTGTGTAGTAGATCTTCTGAGCGGGATCTACACTCTCGATCTTGATTTCCTGCTTGCCGGAAAAGGTAGCAGCCGAGGGAGTAAAGCCGGGTTCTGAAGCATCAAAGAAAGTCACTTTCTCTGCCACTTCTTCTATACTCAGGCTCAAGTCTTCCGCTCCTCCTTCCCTCGCATATTGAATCGTAGCTTCCTGTAACACGTTTTTCAGGGGAGATTCTCCCAAATTCGTCTCGTTCTCATCCAGACCGATTCGAATCGCTTCCCCGTTCTCATCCGTAGACTTGAACTCTCCGCTCTGCATCGACTTCTCAAAAGCCTGTATGACATTTTCCACATCGCCACCGGTTACCGTCGAGGTGTTCTTCACGTTATTCGCTACCTGTGAGATTCCTCCTAAAATAAGCTTCATCTTCTTTGCTTCTTCCGAGTCGGAGGATAAATCCACATTGTAGTTCGAGATTTCCGGAACTGTATCTGAAATGCTTAAACTATTATTTCCTTCTTGCACCTGGAACTTCGGTGCATCTACCCCGCTCGGAGTATTCGTATTGATGCTGCTTGCAGAATTACTGAATAAACCAAAACGAAGCACTACTTCCTGGTTCGCCTGTTTGGAGAGTTTATCTAAATTGTCTCTGGAAGAATTATCTTTTCCCAGGGTTTCCAGCCTCTTACTCGCTATCCTTGTCAGGGGGCTTACATTCGCATAATCTAATTTCGTATTCATCTTGCTTGCGGAACTTAGGTCAGAAGCGTCCGGTTTTACCGTTGCCGGCTCCCTTGTCACCGATTGCAGGTAAAAGGAAGAGTCCGTCCAGGGAATGTCTTTTTTGGATTTTTCGTCATACATGGTGCTACCCCCATCCGGGTGAGGACTCACTACCACGCAGACAGGCTGTCCCGAACGGGCATAAGTCACCGAGTATTTCCCTTCACTGTCCGTGTAGGTCCGGGCTAATACTTTCGCCGAACTCGAACGATCACAGCTTCCATCCACTCCGAGGGGAATGATTCGCACCAGGGCATTCTTAATCTCCCCTTTCATTACCTTGCCCTTTACATTCACAGGGTCGCCGGATATGAGGCTCAGATACGTTAAGAGATTTTGACGAAAATCATCCGCCTTATGTCTACTACAGGATATAACAAACAATAACACCAACACGATTGATAGTATTCGCGCTTTCATCTTTGCCTCTTTTTTTTAAAATAGGGAGGGCATACAGCTAGCCCCTCTCCTCATTTCATGCACTATATAACAGTTGTTTAAGGTGATTTTTGCAGATTATTCTTTTTTTGTAAAGATATTTCTTGATTTTCTGTTTTACTTTTTTGTAACAAACAGGTAAGAGGTGGCTAAGGTGCATAGAAGAGTAAAAGAATTCAAAAGTATGGTTTTCCTTTTCTAATGTTTAATTTTATGGAAAATTAGGAAAATCTAAAATACTTTAAATAGCTAAACTGTTATTGATAATAAGGCTATCGAAGATGCAAAAAAAACGAAGGCCGCTATATAAAAGAAATTCTTCTCCTGGTTAGAGTCTTTTTTGAACTGAGCGTCGCTATAATTTGAGATAATCATTTTACCCTGTTCATTAGCACAAAGAACATATCTATCAGAAATTTTTTTAAGCTGGCCTGTAACGAACACAGTATCATGGTTTTTAATCTGATATTCTTTACCGGGTGTTGTAACTCCTGCAGGTCCGGGGACATAAACATCTTTAAATTTAGCTCGAAATTTTGCACCTTTCGGGTTAACCCAAATATTAGTTTTATTTTTCTTAAGATAAAATGGTGTCACTTTACTTTCTACAACCCAAAATCGAATATAGTCATCATCCGAACCAAGTTGACGGTCAAAACCGTTGCAAAAATATATATAGTTGTCCCGGCTGGCCGAACTATAGACAAGCTCTTCAGCTATTGCTTTTCCAAATATGGTAACGACATTTCCAATTTTAACTTCTCGATTCAGACCTTTGCGATACATGGAATATAATGTAGATGCTTTTGAACCCAAAAATAATGAGATTAAACCTCCCAAAAAAAGGCCGCCTGTAATCGAAAGAAATTCTACAGATTTTTTATTCGAGCCGGTTGAGTTGATAGCATAATATAAAAAATAAAAATATATACTGGTGATAGGAATACTTAGAACGAGAAATCTTGACCATGAAACCATTTTATTCAAATCCATCCTTTGATTTAGTTAGTAATATAGGAACGTGCATGACACCGTGTTAAATGTGGTATTGAAAAATTATACTGCCGGTAATTTTCTTGCAATATAAAATCCGTAACTAAAATAATCCTTATATTTTTTGTATAAATATATTTCGTGCTTTTCACCTTCTACAATAGCTTCTGCTATATCAGAATTACCATGTTTTTTTAAAAAAGTATCAAACCTCTTTTCCATTGGACTATAGTAATTATCAATCCAACTTTTTTCAGGTAAGAAAAAGAAACCCATCGGTGAGAAACCATTTTCTTCGAGTATTTTTATTTTTTCTGATGCTGTACCAATTTCTGGATATTCATTATTCCAGTGTTCTTCTATTTCTTTAGGTCTATACATTGTTTTCCAGGTAATCTCACTTACAGCAATATAAGCACCTGCTTTTAAATATTTATTCCAACTTTTTATTCCTGACTCAAAGCCAATATTATAAATTGCACCTTCCGACCATAAAAGATCATATTCTTCTTCATTAAAAGGAAGTTCATTCATAGACTTTTCAATAGTAGAAATTCTATCTTCAAGATTTAAGGTTTTTGCGCGCTCATTAAGTTTTACTAAGAAATCTGAAAATAAGTCGACAGCTATTATCTTACCATTAAGACTTTTAGCAAGTCTCATTGTTTGAGCTCCGGAACCACAGCCTATATCAGCAATTTTTAATGAACTATCAACGGGAATGTCAATAAAACTTAATGCTTTTAAGGTATCTTCATCACTACCTGGTCCCTGTCTTTCAGCATCAAGGTGAAAGTCAATTAGTAGTTCCATTTCTGTCATTCTACTCCTCCTTTCGCTAAGATACCAAAGATACTAAACGAAAGTTATTGAGGCAAGCTTTTTTTGCTTGACAAAATATAAATATATCAGTACCTACCAATTGGTAGGTAGATGTTAATGAATGAAACCAAAGAGAAATTATTAGACTGCGCCTTTTCTCTGGTACAACAAAGAGGTGTTAATGCTGTTAGCTATCAGGATCTGAGCGACAGAATTGGTATAAAAAAGGCTAGCATACATTATCATTTTCCTAAGAAGGAAGATTTAATCCTATCTTTACTGGATCGCTGCCAGAATAATTATGGAGCTGAATATGAAAGTATCGCTAACAGTAAGGATAAACCAAAAGTGAAGTTGGAGAGAATCGCCCAGATCTATCGATTGGGAGTTTTGGAAAACAAACTTTGTGTCATAGCCATGCTCAGTTCAGAGAAAGACTCACTCGAGCCCGAAACCCAGAATCATTTAGCCCAAGCGATAGAAGAAACCATTTGTATATTTGAAAAAATATTTATTCAGGCAAAAAGAGAAAAAGGCAAGCAGCCCAGGGGACCGTCAAAAGTACTGGCCCGGACGTTTTTCCATCTACTGATCGGAAGTCAGATCATGGCACGAAGCAGTAATACTCTTGAGAGTTTTGATAGCTCAATAGCTTTCTTTTTAAAAACTGTCTTTGATTAATTTTTTATATATAACCTACCTAACAACCGGTGCAGAGGTATCTTTAAGACATTTGCTGGAACAAGGTCCCGTAGTGATAAGCTTCTATAGAGGCGGGTGGTGCCCCTATTGCAATTTGGAATTGAGAGCATTACAACAGGCCCTGCCTGAAATAAAAAAACTCGGAGCACAGCTCGTCGCCATATCACCAGAAAGTCCGGATAATTCCCTAACAACAAAAGAAAAAAATGAATTGGAATTTCAAGTACTTTGGGATCAGGAAAATATCATTGGAAAGGAATACGGAATTGTTTTTGAATACCCGGAATACCTGGTGGAAGCATACCGGTCCTTTGGATTAAGCATCGCTCTCCGTAATGGATCCTCCAGGCATCAGTTGCCGATTCCTGCAACCTTTGTTCTGGATCAGGATGGAATTATACGCTTTGTCTTTGCAGAAGAGGATTATACTCTAAGGGTGCAGATTAAAGAAATCCTCGATTGTTTGCGGAAAATCAAATTATAATTCACTGAGTAAGTATTTGGGTAAGCCTCCCTTGTTTGTTTCTGCCTGCAAAAGCTCGGGGAGTCCAATCTGCCGGATTGAAATCCGGATTATGAATGATTTCATGAAAGAGGGCCTCAGGGTATTTCTGGGGTCAAGCTCACTTCCCGGTTTTGTGCTGTCTTCATGAAACTGGTATAGCATACTTCCCGGAATTTGAAAAGCTGGGGTTACCGAAGGCTTACATTTTTTCTTCACTTATTACTTCTATTGGCTCTATTCTTGCATTATAAGTGATATAGACAAATAAAGAAATTTTTGTAAATAATATAATCTACCTGCTTATGAATTAAGCAACAAGAAGAGCGATGTATTATTGCAAAGCAAGAGGGTAAAAAAAATGACAATCCCCGAGAACTACCCGGACGAGTTTATTTTTTATGATGAAATGTTTTCCGGTAAAAATATACCCAGACCTCATTATCAGGAAGTATATGAAAAAATTTCATCTATTGACATTCAGGGAATAAAAGAAAAGGAAAACTATGCCCGTCTTTCCAATATAAACCAGGGTATTACGTTTACGGTTTATAACGATGGAAAAGGTATTGAACGTATCTTTCCTTTCGATTTAATTCCAAGAATTATCCCCAGAAAAGAATGGGATTTGATTGAATCAGGTATCATTCAAAGAATCCAGGCTTTGAATCATTTTTTAAATGATATATATGGAGAACAGTCAATTATACAGGATGGAGTTATTCCTGAAAATATAATCCTAAGTTGCCCGGATTTTATCAAAGAGATGAAGGGCTTGAGAGTTCCACATGGAATCCATACCCATATTTCAGGAATCGATATTGTTCGAGATTCTAATGGAGAGTATCTTGTCTTAGAAGATAATTTAAGAACTCCATCAGGAATTTCTTATGTATTAGAAAACCGTATTACGATGAAACGCATCTTTCCTGAAATATTCAAAGAAAGTAATGTTCAAAGAATTGATAATTATCCTGCCCTTCTGCACGAGATGCTTCGAACGGTGGCTCCCAATAGTAGTGATAATCCAACGATTGTTCTTCTTACACCGGGAGTATACAACTCTGCTTACTATGAACACGTTTTCCTGGCATCTCAGATGGGAATACAACTGGCAGAAAATAATGACCTCTTTGTTTCGGATGACAGAGTCTATTTGAAAACGATTCGAGGGCCTCAGCAGGTTGATGTTATATACAAGCGGGTTGATGATATTTTCTTAGATCCCAAGGTTTTCCGACCTGATTCCCTATTGGGGGTTCCGGGACTTTTTGAGTGTTACAGGAAAGGCAATGTGTCTTTAGTGAATGCAATAGGAAATGGAATTGCGGATGATAAAGCTATTTATTCTTATGTTCCGGATATGATCCAATACTATCTTCATCAAACACCTATTCTCAAAAATGTTACAACCTATAGATTGGACATCGATGAAGAACGGGAAGAAGCTTTAAAAAATATCGATGAGATGGTCATCAAGTCAACCAACCAGTCAGGTGGTTACGGAATGCTCATAGGAAGTGCTGCAACACAGGAAGAGAAAGAAGAGTTCAAGAAAAAGATTCTTCAAAATCCAAGAAACTATATTGCCCAGCCAATTATAAAACTTTCTACCTCTCCCTGCTTTACAGGTGAAAGTGTTTCTCCAAGGCATATCGACCTT